>NZ_JBHTJA010000046.1:0-54435 GCF_042675525.1 Actinomadura sediminis | reverse complement strand
CAGCCCGCCGCCGGGGACGAGCAGGCCCGCGCCGACCTGGGCGCGGACGCCGACGCCGGCGCGAGCGTCCGCGACGACGTGCGGACGCGGCCCTGGGAGGCGGAGCTGGCCGCGGCGGCGGCCGAGCTCGGCGCCGAGGGCTGGCCGCGGGCGTGGGCCGACAGCGGCGGCCTCCTGTGGGACCAGGTGCAGTCGCTGGTCACGCGGGTGCGGTCCGCCGTCGGCGCGGCCGCGGCGCCCGACCCGGAGGCCGCGACGGACGAGCAGGAGCGCGCCGGGTCGCTGCTGCGCGCGGCCACGCTCGACGCGGTGCTGGGCCAGCACGACGCGCCGTGGCTCGCGCTGTTCGAGTCGCTGGGGCGGCTCGACGGCCGGCTCTCCGGCCTGGCCGAGGTCGCCCGCTCCGCCGGCTGGTGGTGGCCGTACGAGCGGCTGGCGATCTGCTGCGAGCGTCCGACGGAACTGCACCGGGACGAGCCGGGGCGGCTGCATCGCGGGGACGGGCCGGCGCTCGCGCACCCGGACGGGTTCGCGCTGCACGCCTGGCGGGGGATGCCCATCCCGCCCGACTTCGTCGCCTCGCTGACCGACCTGAACGCCGACCGGATCCTCCGCGAGGAGAACGCCGAGCTCCGCCGGGTCATGCTGGAGATCTTCGGCTACGACCGCTACCTCGCCGAGGTCGGTGCCAAGCCGGTCCACCAGGACGAGACGGGCGTGCTCTGGTCGATCGACCTGCCGGGCGACGAACCGGTGGTGATGGTCGAGGTGGTGAACTCCACCCCCGAGCCCGACGGGACGTACCGGACGTACTACCTGCGCGTCCCGCCGTCCACCCGGACGGCGCGGGAGGGCGTCGCCTGGACGTTCGGCGTGGACGAGGCCGACTACCGCCCCGAGAAGCAGACCTGAGCGGGCCCCTGAACGACCGGTGGTTCCGGTCCCCCGGCGGGCGTCCGTTGGCCGCACTTCCCCAGTCGCCAACGGGCGCCCGCCGCGTCACGCCGGGCGCGCGCGGCCGCCGAGCAGGGCGGGGATGCGCTCGAGGACGCCGCCGGCGAAGGCGTCGTAGAGGCGGAGCGGTTCGAGGTGGACGTAGCCGATGTGGCAGTCGCACGTGGCGAGGGGGCAGGGCCGGGGGCCGAGCGCGTCCCGGAAGGTGCCGTCGTAGAGGTTGCCGAGGACGGTCGGGACGAAGTGGCAGCGGCGCACGGTGCCGTCGCCGTCCACGGAGACGACGGTGTCGCCGGTGCGGCAGGCCCGGCCCCGGCTGGGGTGCGGGTTCCGGCTGACGGGGAAGAGGGGGTCGATGGCGGTCCACGCGTCGGCTTCGGCGTCGTCGTAGCGGCGGCCCTCGGCGGCGTTGACCCACAGGTACGCGTCGGCGGGGAGGTCGGCGCGGAGCCGGCGCGCGGCGTCGAGGTGCTCGAGCTGCCCGACGATGCCGACGCTGAACCGGACGCCGCGCGCGTGCAGGTCGCGGCATTTGCCGAGGAAGCGCTCGTACGGCACCTGGCCGGGGTGGTAGGTGGCCCACAGCGCCAGGCGGGACGGGTCGGCGTCGGAGGTCCAGGACACGCGGTGGCTGAGGTTCGTCTGGATCGCGACGCGCTCGACGTGCGGGAGGTGGCTCAGCTCGACGAGGGCGCGCCGGTACCAGGAGCGGACGAGCCCTTCGCCCCACGGCGTGAACAGCACGGAGACCGGGTGTTCCCGGGCGGCGACCCAGGCGGTGAACCTTTCGAGGGCGGCCCGGTCGGCGCGGAGCTGCTCGGAGGTGTCGCGGCGCTTGGCGAACGGGCAGTACGGGCAGTCGTAGTCGCAGCTCGCGAGGGGGCCGCGGTAAAGGATCGTCAGGTGATCCATCAGCGCGCCTCGTACGCGGCCATGAGGGACTGCACGGATCCGGAGAACAGTGCGGGGCCGATGGCGTCGGAGTGGGCGAGCCCTTCGGGGGTGAGGCGGAGCACGCCGGGGGACGGCTCCAGCCAGCCGCGTTCGCCGAACGTGCGGAGTTCGTCCGGGAAGTGCGCGGACGGGTCGTCGCCGAAGCGCGCGCGGTAGGGGGCGAGGTCGAGCCCGTCCGCTTGCAGGAGGGACTGGACGAGGTGACGTCGGCGGCGTTCGTCCTCGGTCATGGCGAAGCCCACCCGGGCGGTGCCGAAGTCGGTCTCGCGCACGTACTCGTCGATGATCGAGCGGACCTGGGACGCCCCCACGGCGTATTCGAACGAGTAGTGCAGGCGGGACGTGTAGGACCGGGCGCCGCAGCCGAGGCCGACCATGCCGTCGGTCTGGCAGCAGTACTCGGTCCCGTTCGCTGACGCGCCGGGCAGGCGGAACATGCGCATGGACACCTGCTCGTAGCCTTCGGCCAGGAGGTGGTCGCGTCCGAGCCGGTAAAGGGTGAGGCGCTGGTCGTCCCAGTCGCGGACGCGACGTCCGAGCCCGGTGAGCGGACGCACGTACAGGGGGTAGAGGTAGAGCTCCTCTGGACGCCACGCGAGTGCGGCGTCGAGGGAGTGCAGCCACGTCTCGGGTGTCTGGCCGTCGATGCCGTAGATGAGGTCGATGTTCAAGGTCGGGAACCCCACTGCGCGGATGCGGTCCAGGGCGGCCTCCACCTCGGCGCGCTTCTGCGGGCGGACGGCCGCGCGGGCCTCGTCGTCGAGGAAGCTCTGCACGCCGATGGAGATCCGGGTGGTGCCGCGCTCGGCCAGGACGGTCAGCCGGTCGGTGGTGGCGGTCGCCGGGGACGTCTCGACGCCCAGCGGCCCCGTCCCGAATCCGGGGAATCGTCCTGCGATGTCGCAGAGTCGTTCGAGTTCGGGCGCGGTGAGGTAGGTGGGGGTGCCGCCGCCGAACGCCGCGGTGGCGAACGACGCGCCGTCCCGCCCGTCCCGGCCGTCCGCGCCGTCCAGCGCGCGCAGGACGGCCGTGGCCTGCCGGTCGAGCGCGTCCAGGTAGGCGCCGGTGAGCTCCTCGGGCGCGCCCGTGCGGGTGAACAGGTTGCAGAACCCGCACCGCATCTCGCAGAACGGTATGTGCAGGTAGAGGAAGAGCGCGTCGAGGGGCTCGCCCGCCCACACGTCCCGCAGGGCGGGCGCGGGTTCGAGAGGCCGGTAGGCGGTCTTGTGCGGGTACGCGTAGACGTATCCCTGATAGGGCGACCCGTCGGTCGCACTGCCGGTCGCGGTGCTGGTCACAGTCAAGACAGAACGAACTCTCCGTACGGAACGGTCCACACGACCTCGTGGCCGATGCGGTGCCCGGTGTGGCCGTTCTCCCCGTACGCCGTGCCGTGGTCGGAGCAGACGATGACGAGGCAGGGGCGGCGCATGAGGGCGAACAGGCGCCCGATATGGGCGTCGACGTGGCGCAGGGCGGCGGCGTGGCTGGCGCGCGTGTCGCCGTCCGCGCGGGACGCGCCGTCCAGGTAGAACCAGTTCGGCTGATGCAGGGACGCGACGTTGACCAGCATGAACAGCCGGCGGTCGGGCGGCAGCCGGGCCACGACCTCGGCGGCCCGGCCGACCTGGTTGGGCAGCGCGTCCGGATCGGTCACCCCGAACTCCGGTTCCCAGTGGCTCTCGGCGAACAGCGCCGGGAGCGCGGAGCCGAGCGGCGTCCGCTTGTTGAAGAACCCGACGCCGCCGATGCAGACCGTGTGGTACCCGGCGGCGGCGAGCCCGGACGGCAGGTCGGCGGCGTCGAACGTCCAGGTGCCGGGCGCCGTCGTCTCGCTGCCGGGGAAGGCGCCCGCGAACGGGCGGGGATGCGGGCCGGGCTCGGCGGGCGTCGGCAGGAACCCGGCGAGCATCGCCGCGTGGGCCGCGTAGGTGAAGCTGCCGGGCGTGTGGCGGCGCTCCCAGCGGCCGTCCGGCAGGTACCGGACGAGCGTGGGCGTCTCCCCCGCCGCGGCCAGTTCGGCGGCCACGTCGTACCGGAGGGTGTCGAGCGTGACGAGCAGCACGTCGTGGGTGCCGATGATCCGGTTCATGTCACGCACGGGCGCCGCTCCCCGCGAGGACGGCCCGGACCTGGGCGGCGTAGGTGTCGACGCCCTCGGCGGGCCCGCCCGGGAAGCCGGTGAGGCGCGGCAGCAGGTCGCCGAACGCGTTGACCTCGCACACCGCGAAGCTCCGCCGCCGGTGCAGCACGAGGAGGTCCACTCCGACCATCGGGCTGCTGGGGAAGCACGCGGCCGCCCGCGCGCACACGTCCATCGCCTCGTCCCAGCCGTCCGGCCCGAGCGCGCGCCGGACGACGTCCAGGTCCCCCCTGGCGCCGCCCAGATGCAGGTTGGTCATCGGGTGACGGCTCGTCCGGACGACCGCGTGCGCCGGCTCGCCGCCGATGACGACGACGCGCAGGTCGAACGTCCGCCCGCCGGTCGACGCCTTCGGCATCCAGCGCTCCGCGTGCAGGCCGTCCGGTCCGAGCGCGTCGATGAGGGACGCGACCTCCGCCTCGGTGAGGTAGGTGCGGACCCGCAGCGAGTTGCGCAACCCGTCCGGCGTCATCGCCGCCGAGGTGATGGCGCGGATCCGGCCGCCGGGAGCGGTCTGCACCGCCACGACCCCGGACGCGGACGACCCGTGCGCGGGCTTGACGAACACCCGCCGCTCCCCCGCGGCGTCCATCGCTTCCCGCAGCGAGGCGTAGTCGTGGACGGGCGCGAGCGCGGGCGGCACCGGCACCCCGGCGGCCAGCATGCGGGCGTGCGACAGCCGCTTGTCGAACATGACGGCGATGTCGCCGACGTCGCCCACGACGCGGGCGCCCGCCGCCGACGCCGCCGCGTCGATCCGGCGGAGCGCGGCGGTGAACGCGCGGTACCAGCGGGCGCCGCCGCCCACCCGGGCCGGGTCGCCGGGCCCGCGCAGCAGCGCGTCCGCCTCGGCGTCCTCGCCCGGCGAGTCGATCCGCACCAGGTCGCCGGGCGCGAACGGCAGCTCGCGGCCGCGCAGTACGTCCGTCCAGGGGACGACCCGGGGTTCGGGCAGCCCGCACGCGCGACACGCGTCCGCGAACAGGACGGGCCGCCGGTCGCCGGGCGTCGCGACGACGGTGAACGCGGCCGCCGGGGGCGTCATTCCGACACCGCGATGTAGTAGTCGCGGTCCCCGTCGTCGTCGCCCCACGGGAACTCGCCGCCCATGTGGTCGCGCGCCGCTTCGAGGGCGAGGGCGACGCCGGGGAGCGCGGCCTTCAGCCGTCCGGTCGTCTCCGGGCTCAGGTAGTGCCCGTCGAGGCCGAGTCCGCGCAGGTGGGTGAGCGGCTGCCCGGCCAGCAGCGCCTCCGCGCCGCGGTCGGTCAGCGCCCCCCACGCGAGGGTGAGCGACTCCAGCCGCGCCACGACCGGCGCGGACGCGACCGCCCCAGCGAGGTCGTCCAGGTTCGGGGTGTTGAGCAGCCCGAAGTGCCGCAGCGACGGCAGCCGTCCCCCGTCGAGGAAGGGCGCGAGGTCGTCGGCCGTCGCGTCGCCGCCCCGGTACTCGATGCCCAGCCACAGGTCGAGGCGCTCCAGGTTCGGCAGGTCGCTCGCCGCCACCGCCCGCACCACGTCCGCCGGGAGCCCCGCGGACTCGAACCGCAGCACCTTCAGCGCGTCGCTCCGGAACGGGGACAGCGTCAGCCCGTCGGCGCCGCGGACCTCGAACCGCTCCAGGCCGGGGAACGCGCGCAGCACCGGCGTGATGTCGGTGTGCTGGATCCAGGAGAGGTGCGCCTCCTCCTCGATGTCGATGTCGCCGACGAACAGCGCCCGCAGGTTCGGGAAGGCCGCGGCCGCGTCGGTCAGCACCCGCACCGGCAGCGGCTCCATGTCCCAGAAGCCGATGACCAGCGCGGTGACCGCCGCGGTGTCGACCTCCTCGACGAACGCCGCGAACCGCTCGGCGAACTCGGGGCCGTCGTAGGAGGTCGCGACGCGCCAGGCGACCTCCCCGGCCGCGGGCGTCTCGCCGTCCGGGGGCGGAGGCGTCTCGCCGTCCGGGTCGCCGCCGTGCGTGAACACCGGGAGCCCCGCGTACTCGGCCAGCGGCTCATAGATCTCCATGCTCCCCCTTCGCGCCCGCCGCCCAGATCATTCCGACACCTCGACGTAAAAGCCATCCGGAGGCCGGCTCCCGTCGAGGGTCGCGTTCGCGGCAGGGGTCAGGTCGACGTCGACGTCCGGCAGTTCGGACGTCAGCCGCTCCATCAGCGGCCTGGAGACGAAGTGGTGGTGCAGGTCGAGCCTCCGCAGGTGGCCGAGGGGCTGCCCGGCCAGCAGCGCCTCGGCGCCCCGGTCGGACAGCGTGCCCATCGCCAGGCTCAGCGACTCCAGCCGCGCCGCCACCGGCGCGGCCGCGACCGCCTCGGCGATCTCGTCGGCGATCTCGGAGTCCTCCAGGCCCAGGTGCCGCAGGGACGGGAACCGCTCCCCCGAGAGGACCGGCGCCAGGTCGTCCACGGTCGCGTCGCCGCCGTAGTGCCGCACGCCCAGCCACAGGTCGAGGTGCTCCAGGTTCGGCAGGTCGCTCGCGCCCACCGCCCGGACGACGCCCGCCGGGAGCCCGCCGCACTCGAAGCGCAGCACCTTCAGCGACGCGCTCGCGAACGGATCGAGTTCGAGGAAGTTCGCGCCGCGGAGCTCGAACCGCTCCAGGCTCGGGAACGCCTGGAAGATCGACGAGAGGCTCTCCTCGTTCTCGTGCTCGATCCAGGAGATCGGCGCCTCGGACGTGATGTCGCCGACGAGCAGGATGTCGCCGACGAGCAGGGTCCTGAGCCGCGGGTAGGACGCGGCCCCGGCCAGACTCGACGCCGCGAGGGGCGTGGCGTCGGAATAGCCCCCGAGGACGACCGCGACGACCTGGGCGGGGTCCACGAGTGCCGCGAAGGCCGTGAAGACGTCGTCGTACTTCCCTCGAAGGTCGCCCTCGAGGCGCCAGGCGACCTCGCCCGGCGACGACGCCATGCCGCCCAGATCGGCGGCCTCGGGGTCGAACTGCACCACCGGCAGGCCGGCGTGCCGCGCCACGGGTTCCCGATAGGTCATTCCGCTACCTCCACGTAGAACCAGTCGTCGTCCTCGGGCTCCTGCCGGTCGCCGAGGTCCACGTCGACGCCGGGCAGCGCGGCGCGCACGCGCTCCGTCATCTGCTCGGACAGGAAGTGGTGGCGCAGGTCGAGTTTCCGCAGGTGGGTGAGCGGTTGGCCGGACAGCAGCGCCTCCGCGCCCGCGTCGGTGAGGGTGCCCATCGCCAGGCTGAGCGACTCCAGCCGCGCGACGACCGGTGCGGACGCGAGCGCCTCGGCGATCAGGTCCTGCCCCCCGGCGTTCATCAGGCCGAGGTGCCGCAGCGACGGGAACCGCTCCCCCGTCAGGACGGCGTCGAGGTCGTCCATGGTCACCGACCCGCCGTAGTTCTCGTCGCCGAGCCACAGGTCGAGGTGCTCCAGGTTCGGCAGGTCGCTCGCCGCGACCGCGCGGGCGACCTCCCCGGGCAGCCCGCCGGACTCGAACCGCAGGACGCGCAGCGCGTCGCTCTCGATCGGCTCCAGCGTCAGGCCGTCGGAGCCCCGGATCTCGAACCGGCGCAACCCAGGGAAGGCCCGGAAGATCGGCGAGACGTCGCCGTGCGCGATCCAGGAGATCTCGACCTCCCGGGCCGTGATCTCGCCGAAGAAGAGCGACTCGAGCTTCGGGAACGCGTCCGCCGCCGCGACCAGGCGCCGGACCGGGTAGATGTCCGGATCGCGGTACTCGGCGCACCAGTTGCCGACGAGCAGCGCGGTGACCTCGGTCGTGTCGACGGACGCGCGGAACAGGTCCCACACGTCCTCGAACGGCGGGTCGTCGAACCAGGTCGACACGCACCAGGCCGCCGCGCCCGCGGCGGGCGGGTCCGCGAGACCGGCCGCCCGGTCGGGGTCGAGGCGGTCCTGGTCGAACCGGAACACCGGCAGCCCCGCGTAGCGTTCCTTGTGCTCCCAGTTGCCCATGGGCGCTCCTCGGCCTGTCACCGGTTCATTCCGACACTTCGATGTACGGCTCGTCCCGGGACGCCTCTTCCAGGTCGACCCGGACACCGGGAAGGGCCGCCCGGATCCGCTGCTGGATCGGCGCGGAGATGAAGTGGTGGTGCAGGTCGAGCCGCTTGAGGTGCGTGAGCGGCTGCCCCGCGAGGAGCGCCTCGGCGCCGCGGTCGGTGAGCGTGCCCATCGCCAGGCTCAGCGACTCCAGCCGCGCCACCACCGGCGCGCCCGCGACCGCCTCGGCGATCTCGTCCTGCATCTCCGAGTCCTCGAGGCCGAGCCGCCGGAGGGCGGGGAAGCGCTCCCCCGACAGGATCGGCGCGAGGTCGTCGACGGTCGCGTCGCCGCCGTAGTCTTCCGTCCCGAGCCACAGGTCGAGGTGCTCCAGGTTCGGCAGGTCGCTCGCCCCGACCGCCCGCACGACGCTCGCCGGGAGCCCGCCGGACTCGAACCGCAGCACCTTCAGCGACGTGCTGCGGACCGGGTCGAGCACGAGCCCGCCGGCACCCCGGACGTCCAGCCGTTCCAGGCCCGGGAACGCGCGGAACAGCGGCGACACGTCCTCGTGCTCGATCCAGGAGATCTCGGACTCCATGTAGGTCATGTCGCCGAGGAAGATCGACCGCAGGTTCGGGAACGCCGCGGCCGACTCGGCGAGCAGCGGCACCGGGTACTCGCTGTGCTCGTCGTAGCTCGCGCCCCAGTAGCCGATGACCAGCGCGGTCACCGCGGCCGTGTCGACCGTCGCGCGGAACCGTTTCCAGACCTCGCCGAACGACTCCTCGTCGTAGCCGGTCGCCACCCTCCACGCCACCGGCCCGGCGGGCGGTTCGCCGCCGCCGTCCGGACCGAAGCGGGCCACCGGGAGACCGACGTACCGGTCCAGGTTCTCGCCGATCATGCCGCCCCTTTCATGTTCTCGCCTGCCGCGTCCCGCCGGAAGAGCGGGCAGGTCATGCCGACCCGGTCACTCCGAGACTTCGATGAAGAACCACTCGCCGTCCGGCTTCTGCCGGTCGTCGAGGTCCACCTCGACCCCGGGCAGCGCCGCGCGCACGCGCGCCATCATGTCCTCGGACAGGAAATGGTGGTGCAGGTCGAGCTCGCGCAGGTGGGTGAGGGGCTGGCCGGCGAGGAGCGCCTCGGCGCCACGGTCGGTGAGCGTGCCCATCGCCAGGCTCAGCGACTCCAGCCGCGCGACGATCGGCGCGCCCGCGACCGCCTCGGCGATCTCGTCCTGGATCTCCGCGTCCTCCAGCCCGAGGTGCCGCAGCGACGGCGACCGCTCGCCGGACAGGACGGGCGCCAGGTCGGCGGCCGTCGCGTCGCCGCCGTAGTTGTCCGTTCCGAGCCACAGGTCGAGGTGCTCCAGGTTCGGCAGGTCGCTCGCCCCCACCGCCCGGACGATCGGCGCGGGCAGGCCGCCCGATTCGAACCGCAGCACCCGCAGCGACGCGTGCTCGACCGGCTCCATGGTCAGGCCCTGCGCGCCCCTGACGTCGAACCGCTCCAGGTTCGGGAAGGCCCCGAAGATCGGCGTGATGTCGCCGTGGTTGATCCAGGAGATCTCGGACTCCTCGGCGGTGATCTCACCGAGGAAGAGGTGCCTCAGCTTGGGGAAGGAGGCCGCGGCCGCCACCAGCAGCGGCACGGGATAGGTGTAGTCCGTGTCGTAGTCGGCCCCCCAGTAGCCGAGCATCAGCGTCGTGATCTCGGTGGTGTCGACGGATTCGAGGAACAGCTTCCACACGTCGTCCCAGGGCGCCTCGTCGAACGCGGTCGCCACGCACCACGCGACGTCCCCGGGCGCCGGAAGGTCCTCGAACTCCTCCCCGTCCTCGCCCGCGTCGTTCTCGCCCGCGTCGTTCTCGCCCGCGCCGTTCTCGTCCGCGCCGTCCGCGTCGTCCGCGTCGTCGTCGAGCCTCTCCTGATCGAACCGGAACACGGGCAGACCCGCGTACTCGTCCTGCTGACTCCAGATACCCAAGGCTCCCCCTGAACGGATTTGTCCGCCCTGTCCTATCAGGACGGGCGGACAAATCGCCGCGCTTCGGCGAAACGCGAGTTCAGGGAACGGTGATCAGGAGGTGGCCGCCGGCTTTCCGGTCGTGATCAGGACCGAGCCGCTGTACTTGCCCTCCACGAACTTCGCGACCTCCGGGCCCTGCAACAGCTCGACGAGCTTCTTCACCCGCGGGTCGTCCTTGTCCTCCGGCAGCGTCACGATGCCGTTGGCGTACGGGTTGCCCTCGGCCTTCTCGGCGGCGAGCGCGTCGTCCTTCGGCGTCAGCCCGGCCTCCATGGCGTAGTTGCCGTTGATGACCGCGAGGTCGACGTCCGGCAGCGAGCGGGGAAGCTGCGCGGCCTCCAGCGGCTTGATCTCGAGCTTCTTCGGGTTGTCGGCGATGTCCTGCTCGGTCGCGCTCGTCGGGGCGTCCGGCTTCAGCGTGAGCAGCCCGTTGTCGGCGAGCAGCTTCAGCGCGCGGCCCTGGTTGGCGGGGTCGTTCGGGACGGCGACGGTCGCGCCCTGCGGCACGGCGTTCAGGTCCTTGACCTTCTCGGAGTAGATGCCGAGCGGCTCGAGGTGGACGGGCGCGATCCACTCAAGGTCGTCGCCCGACTTCTTCTCGAACTCCTCCATGAACGGCACGGTCTGGAAGTAGTTGGCGGTGACCTGCTGCTCCACCAGCGCGGTGTTGGGCTGGTTGTAGTCGTTGAAGGTCACGATCTCCAGCTCGAGGCCGGCGTCGGCGGCCAGCTCGTCCTTGACGTGCTGGAGGACCTCCCCGTGCGGGACGGGGTTGACCGCGACCTTCAGCGGCGCGTTCGGGTCGTCGGACGCGCCGGACGAGCCGCAGGCGGTGAGGCCAGCGAGCAGCCCGAGGGAGGCGACGGCGACGGAAATCTTGCGAAGCACGACAAGTGCCTTTCTCTAGCGGTGGGTGAGGCGGCGGGCGACGAAGTCCCCGACCGCCTGGATGACGAGGACCAGGACGATGAGCAGCACCACGGTGGCGACCATGACGTTGGTCTCGAAGCGCTGGTAGCCGTAGACGACGGCGAGGTTGCCCAGGCCGCCGCCCCCGACCGTCCCGGCCATGGCGGTGTAGCCGATGAGCGCGATCACGGTGACGGTCAGCCCGGACACCAGCCCGGGCCGCGCCTCCCGCAGCATCACCTTGCGGACGATCTCGCGGCGCGTCGCGCCCATCGCGTCCGCCGCGGCGATCACGCCGGGGTCGACCTCGCGGAGCGCGATCTCCACGAGGCGGGCGTAGAACGGGATCGCGCCGATGGTGAGCGGGACGATCGCCGCCTCGTTGCCGATGCTGGTGCCGACCACGAGCCGGGTGAACGGGATGATCGCCACCATCAGGATCAGGAACGGCAGCGACCGCCCGATGTTGACGACGACGCCGAGCACCTTGTTGACCGGCGGCGCCGGCAGCAGCCCGCCGCGCTCGGTGACGACCAGCAGCACGCCGAGCAGCAGCCCGAACACGGCGGTGAACAGGGTGGCGACGCCCGTCATGTAGAGCGTCTCCCAGGTGGCCGGCCACAGCAGCGGCATGACCTCGTCCCAGGTCATCGGGCGTCCTCCTCGGCGGTCAGGGGTTCGGCGGCGGGTTCGCGGACCTCGACGGACAGGCCCGCCTCGCGCAGGAACGCGAGCTGCGCCGCGTTCACCGACGGGTCGCCGGGCAGTTCGAGCCGGAGGCGTCCGACGCGCTCCCCGGCGATCGTCTCGACGGCCCCGCCGAGGATGTTGACGTCCAGCGAGTACTTGCGGGCCAGCGCGGACACGAACGGCTCGTCGGTGGCGCCGCCGACGAAGGTGACCTCGACGACGGTCGAGCCGGGCCGGGGTTCGACGGGCGGCAGCGGGAACAGGCCCCGGGCCAGCTCCGATCCCGGACGGGCGAGCAGTTCGGTGACCGGGCCGGACTCGGTGAACCGGCCCGCGCGCATGACGGCGGCCGAGTCGCAGATCCGCTTGACCACCTCCATCTCGTGGGTGATCAGCAGGACGGTGAGGCCGAGCCGCCGGTTGAGGTCGCGCAGCAGTTCCAGGATCGAGGCGGTGGTCTCGGGGTCGAGCGCCGACGTCGCCTCGTCCGACAACAGCACCTTCGGGCGTCCGGCCAGGGCGCGGGCGATGCCGACGCGCTGCTTCTGCCCGCCGGAGATCTGCGCCGGGTACGCCTTCGCGTGGTCGGTGAGCCCGACGAGGTCGAGCAGCTCGGCGACGCGCGCCGCCCGCTCGGCGCGCGGGACGCCCATGACCTCCAGCGGGAACGCGACGTTGCCGGCGACCGTGCGGCTGCCGAGCAGGCCGAAGTGCTGGTGGATCATGCCGATGCCCTGGCGGGCGCGGCGCAGCTCCGCGCCGCGCAGGGCGAGCAGGTCCGCGCCGTCGACCAGGACGCGTCCGGAGTCGGGACGCTCCAGCAGGTTGACGCAGCGCAGCAGGGTGCTCTTCCCGGCGCCGCTGCGGCCGAGCACGCCGAACACCTCGCCCTCGCGGACGGTGAGGTCGACGCCGTCGACGGCGGTCACCTCGCGTCCTCGGGCGCGGTAGACCTTGCGGAGTTCTTCGATCTGGATCACAGAGAATCAACCCGTGCGGACAGGCGCCGCCGGAGGGGCGGCGGTGCGTGCGGATGAGGCGTGCGGGTGGTGCGTGCGGTCCCGGGACGGACGGGGCCGCGCGGCGCACGGGTGCGGGCGCGGGCGCCCCGGGGGGCTGCTGCGGGCGGACGCTCGGCCGGCCCGGTCAGGCGAGGCCGGGCGGGTACGGGGCGTGGCTCAGCAGGTGGCGTTCGATGATCATGCGTGACTCGGGTGTCGGGGTTCGCTCGCTTCGGGGCGCGAGGCTCAGACGGGGGCCCTCAGTGGTCACACATTCGACGGCAGCGCGCACACCGCGGGGCCCGCGACATCTGCGGGCGGTGCTCCGGGCGCGGGCGTACGGCGGTCATGCCAGCAGTTAATCCACGAAAGACAGATGACGCAAATCAAGCATGAAGCCCCGCGAACCCCTTCTCCGCCGGACATCCCACGATCGGGGGGCGACTCCACGTGAGCACCATCACAACGGGAGAGGATCGTCACAAACCCCCACATCGCCCCCCGAACAACGATTTGGTGACGGACCGCTTGCGAAGCGCTGACGTGAGTGGGCCGGACGGATGAAACCAGACGAGCCGGACCTCTAGAGTGATGCAGCAGACGGCCGGGGCCCTCGCGCGAGGGCCCCTCGCCCTGCGCAACCCCCCGGTCTGCATCAACATCCCGCCCGCGCGATCAGAGGTCCCCCACCATGTACGACCACAAGGTGCACGAGGAGTGCCTGCGGCTCCTGCGGGACGGCCTGCCCGACCCCGCCCCCCACGCCGTCGACGACGCACTGGACTTCCTGCCGCTGGGAGTCGACCGCGACGGCGACGTCGCCGTCGTCACGTTCCTCCAGTGGGGCGACGGCGGGACCGTTCCACTCATCGAGGGCTGGACGTTCCACCAGCGCGACGGCGAATGGATGGAGATCGGCGGCGCCGCCGGCTCGGCCCCCGACGAGCCCCTCGCCCGCCGCTCGTCCGGCGAGATGGGCCGGCACCTGCAGAAGTACGGGTCGGGCCGGACGGTGCGCAACGCGAACCGGCTGCTGCCGTGGGGCGCCAAGTGGGTGAGCGAGGCCCGGCTGCGCGCGGCCGCCGAGGTCGCGCGCGTGCGGGTGGGCAAGCGGCTGCTCGACGTCCCGCCGCACGGGCACGTCGCCGTCGTGTGGGGCGCCCGCCGCGCGCCGGTCGTGGAGGCGCTCGACGCCGACGGCGCGGTCCTGGACACGCTCGACCTCGCGCCCGCGCCCGCCCCCGTGCGCTCCCAGGCGTGACCGCCCGCCCGGAGGCGTGACCGCGCGGCGACGCTTCCGCGCGTCCCGGGCCGGGCAGACTGCGGACATGGCCGTGACGCCCGACTACGACGCCGACCCCGAGCGCTTCCGCCTCGCCGCGCGGGTGACCCGCCGGTACCTGATCGGCGCGCGCAGCCTGCACGACCATGTCGCCGCGAAGCTGCGGGCGGCGGGCGCCGCGCGCGTCCTGGACGTCGGCTGCGGTGAGGGCGCGCTGAACGGCGCGCTGCCCGACCCGCCCCCGTTCCCGCTCGTGGGCCTGGACGCGTCCGCGACGCTGCTGCGCGGCCACCCCCGCCCGGCGGTGCGGGGGGACGCGGCGCGGCTGCCGTTCCGCGACGGGACGTTCGACGCGGTCACGGCCGTGAACGTGCTGGACCACCTGGACGATCCGGTGCCGGCGCTGCGGGAGGCGCGGCGCGTGCTGGTGCCGGGCGGGCTGCTGCTGGCGTCCGCGATCAGCCGCGCCGACAGCCCGGAACTCGCGCCCGTCTGGTCCCCGCCGCGCACCCCGTTCGACGCCGAGGACGCGCCCGCGCTGGTGTGCGCGGTGTTCGGCGAGGTCGAGGTGGAGCGCTGGGACGCCCCGCTGATCACGCTCCCGCACCGCGCGGCCGTCCGCGACTACCTCATCGCGCGGCAGGTCGCCCGCGCGGACGCGGAGGAGGCCGCCGCGCGGGTGCCGACCCCGCGGCCGGTCACCAAGCGCGGCGCCCTGATCCTGGCCCGCCGCTGACGCGCGGGCGGGTCAGAGCCAGCCGAGGTCGCGGGCGGCGCGGACGGCGGCGTGCCGGTTGTCGGCGCCGAGTTTGGTGACCGCCGCCGACAGGTAGTTGCGGACCGTTCCCTCCGACAGGCCGAGGCTCCGCGCGATGCGCGCCACCGGCGCGCCGTCCGCCGCGGCGCGCAGCGCGTCCAGCTCGCGCGGGGTCAGCGGGCACTCCTCGGCGGCGAGCGCGTCCGCCGCGAGCTGCGGGTCGATGTACCGGGCGCCGCCCGCGACCTGCCGGATCACCTCCGCGAGCCGCGCGCCCGGCGCGTCCTTGCCGAGGAACCCGCGCACCCCGGCGGCCATCGCGCGGCGCAGGTTGCCCGGGCGGCCGTGCGCGGTGACGATCACCAGCCGGCAGCCGGGCAGGTCGCGGGACAGCCGCTCGGCGGCGGCGAGCCCGTCCAGGCCCGGCATGTCGATGTCGAGGACCGCGACGTCCGGTTTCAGCGCGAGCGCCCGGTCGACGGCCGCGTCGCCGCGCCCGACGTCGGCGACGACCTCGATACCGTCCTCGGTCTCCAGCAGCAGGACGAGCGCCTCCCGGATCAGGAGGTGGTCGTCGGCCAGCAGCACCCGGATCATGCGTCTCCCTCCACCGGCGCGGCGGGCAGCGCCGCGGTGACGCGGAACGTCCCGTCGCCGGCCGGTCCGGCGTGGAACTCGCCGCCGGCCGCCGCGATCCGCTCGGCGAGCCCCGGCAGGCCGCTGCCGGCGTCCCCGGCGGAGCGCCGCGCGGCGCCGTCGTTGACGATCTCGACGCGGACGCCGCCGCCGTCCGCCCGCACGCCGATCTCGCACCAGGTCGCGGTGGAGTGCCGCAGCACGTTCGTCGCGGCCTCCCGCGCCACCCAGCCCAGCGGTTCGTGCACGTGGGCGGGCAGCGCGGGCGACACCTCGGGCGGGTCGCACCGGATGCCCGCCGCGCGCAGCACCGCCGACATGCCGGCCAGCTCGGCGGCCAGCGACGTCGCCCGGTAGCCGCGGACGACCTCGCGCACGTCGCGCACCGACTCGCGGGCGATCCGCTGGATCTCGGCGAGCTCCTTGCGGACGCGCCCGCCGTCGCGGTCGAGGAACCGTTCGGCGACCTCGGCGCGCAGCGCGACCGCCTGCAGGCTGTGCCCGAGCACGTCGTGCAGGTCGCGCGCGAACCGCTGCCGCTCCTCCCCGACCGCCGACCTGGCCAGCTCGGCGCGCGCCTCCCGGAGTTCCTGCACGACATGGAACAGCCAGACCGTGACGTACCCGGAGAAGGCGCCCAGCGGGACGCCCGTCACCTCGTACAGGACGGTCAGCGCGGGCAGTCCCAGCAGCATCCCGTAGACCGGCGTCAGGACGGTCGCGGCGGCGGCGACCGGGACGGCCTCGCGCACCGGCAGCACCACCGCGATCAGCCCGGACGGGACGAGCAGCGCGTTGCCCCAGCCCTGGTCGGCGCCCAGCAGCGGCGCCGTCCAGCACGCCAGGGCGATCGCGGCGAGCCCGAGCCGGTGCGCGGGACGGGTGCGGCGCATCAGGTTCAGCCACAGCAGCCGGGCGTATCCGGCGAAGACCGCCGCGACCCCGACGAGCCCGGCGGCGAACCCGGCGGCGTCGCGCGCCGCCACGGCCTCGTTCCACAGCGCGGGCACCATGAAGCCGCTCAGGGTGAGGACCGTCATCCCCACGATCGTCGCGGCGATCGCCGTGGGCCGCGGAATCCAGGGCTGCACGCGCCCAGCGTACGTGCCCGCCACGCCGGCGGGTCAGGCCGCGCGGGAGCCGGTCGCCCGGCCGGACGGGCGGCCGGGGAGGCGGGCGGAGTCGCCGCCCGCCGGCAGCCGCCCCTCGTCGAGGACGCCGACCCGGCCGGCGCGGCACGCCTCGCCGGGGTCGCGGGTGGCGAACACGACGGTCGTGCCGTGCGCGGCCAGGCGGCGCAGCACCGCCCGCACCTCGCGGGCCGGTCCGTCGTCGAGCCCGGCCGTGGGCTCGTCCAGGAGCAGCAGGTCGGAGCGGCCGACGAGGGCGAGCGCCAGGTCCAGGCGCCGCCGCTCCCCCTGCCCGAGCCGCTCGAACGGCACGCCGGCGGCCCCCGTGAGACCGACGCGGTCGAGGACGTCCGCGCGGGTCAGCGGGTCGAGCGTCCAGCGCCGCCACGTGTCGACGATCTCGGCTACGGTCAGCCCCGGGAACAGGCCGCCGTCGCGCCAGACGGCGCCGCTGCGCGCGGCGTCCCGGTCGGCGTACGGGTCGGCGCCGTGCACGCGGACGGTCCCCGCGGTGGGCCGCCGCAGCCCGGCGAGCAGTTCCAGCAGCGTGGTCTTGCCCGCGCCGTACCGGCCGAGCACCGCGTAGATCTCGCCGGGCGCGACGGTGAACGCCACGTCCCGGACGGCGTCGTTCAGTTCCAGGTCGCGGACCTCGATCACGGGTGCCTTCATGCCGTCCATGCTTCCCGCGCGGGAAGCGGACGTGCAGTCACGGGCATCAGGAGTCGGCGGTGAAGAACGCGGGGGCGACCCGTGACGAATGTCAGTGTTCGGCCCTCAGTGTTCGGCTTTCAGTGTTCGGCGAGGATCTCCCGGACGATCTGGTCGGGCCGGGCGATCCCGGCGAGCGCCATCGTCAGCTCCATCTCGGCCTGGAAGCACCGCAGGACGTGCTGGACGCCTGCCTGCCCGCCCAGCGCGAGCCCGTACGCGTACGGGCGCGCGAGCAGGACGGCCTTCGCGCCGAGCGCGAGCGCCTTCACCGCGTCGGCGCCCGTCCGGATCCCGCTGTCGAACAGCACGGTCGTCCGGTCTCCGACGGCCTCGACGACGCCGGGAAGCGCGTCCAGGGACGCGATCGCCCCGTCCACCTGCCGTCCGCCGTGGTTGGAGACGATCACGCCGTCCATGCCCGCGTCCGCGGCCCGCCGCGCGTCGTCCGGGTGCTGGATGCCCTTGAGGGCGATCGGGCCGTCCCAGTGCTCGCGGAGGAACGCCAGGTCGTCCCAGGTCAGCGACGGGTTCCCGAAGTTCGCGACCCAGTGCAGGAGCGCGGTGTCGCGGTTGGCGTCGGTGACCGGCCCGCCGACCGCCCGCTGGAAGACGGGGTCGGCGAAGTAGTTCGCGACGCCGATGCCGCGCAGGAACGGCAGGTACGCCCGGTCGAGGTCGCGCGGGCGCCACGCCATCGTGAACGTGTCGAGGGTGACGACCAGGGCCGTGTACCCGGACGTCTTGGCGCGTTCGAGGAAGCTGGCGGCGAGGTCCCGGTCCTTGGGCCAGTAGAGCTGGTACCAGCGCGGGCCCTCCCCACCGGCCTCGGCGACCTCCTCCATGGAGTGGGACGCCGCCGTGCTCAGCACCATCGGGACGCCTTCGGCGGCCGCCGCGCGCGCCACGGCCAGTTCCCCGTCGGGGTGCAGGATCGACAGGACGCCGATGGGGCCGAGCAGGACGGGCGACGGCATCGAGGTGCCGAACACGTTCACGGACAGGTCGCGCTCCGCGACGTCCCGGAGCATCCTGGGGACGATCCGGCGGCGGTCGAACGCGGCCCGGTTGGCGCGCGCGGTCGCCTCGCTCCCGGCCGAACCGGCGACATAGCCGAACGCCTGGGCCGACAGCACGCGCTCTGCGGCGCCCTCCAGCTTCGTGAGGTCCGTGGGGAACGGCGGCGTGACGTCGCCGAGCCCCTGCAGGTAGATCGAGTTCTGGAAGTCGGCCAGTCCGCTCACGAAGCGTCCTCCTCGCGGTTCGTTCCATCCGAGATGATCGCGGCCAGCGCCTCGACGGCGTGCTCGCGATGCCGGTCGAGCAGCGCCACGAGCCGGTCGCCGTCCCGCGCGCGCAGCGCCTCCACCACGGCGGCGTGCTCCCGCTCGACCCGGTCCCGGTTGTCGGCGGAGTTGTAGTACACGGACCGGTACGCGTCCGTCGAGTCCCACAGCGACCGGACGATCCGCCCGAGGCGCGGCATCCCGGCGGCGTCCAGGATCAGGAAGTGGAACCGCCGGTTCGCCTCGGTCATCGCGATCAGGTCGGCGCGCGCCGACGCGTCCTCGACCCGCCGCCGCGCGTCGTCGATCTCCTCGATCGCGGCGTCGTCCACCGCGCGGGCCGCCTCGCGCGCGGCCTCCGACTCCAGCAGGCGCCGGATCCGGTACACCTCCCGCAGGTCCGGCAGCGACAGCTCGGCGACGCTGTACCCGTGGTGCGGCCGGTGGACGACCTGGCCCTCGCCCTCGAGGATCCGCAGGGCCTCGCGGACCGGCACCCGGCTGACCCCCAGCTCGGCGGCGATCGTCTCCTGCCGGATCGGGCGGCCGGGCCGCAGCTCGCCGGCGCCGATCGCGCGGCGCAGCTCGGCGAGCACGAACTCCTGCACGGTCGGCGGGCGTGACGCCTCCCGCATCGTCCTCACCCGCTTCCCTCGGCAGCCGACCCAACCTATCGCCGTGCGCCCGCATACCCGACGAACCGGCGAATGTATCCTGGATCCAATCTATCTCAGGAGGAATCCGGGCGAATGACCGACAGCCCCCTGTCCGGCCTGCTCGTGGCCGACTTCAGCCGGGTCCTCGCCGGGCCGCTGGCCACCATGACGATGGCCGACCTCGGCGCGACCGTGATCAAGATCGAGCGGCCGGGGACCGGCGACGACACCCGGCACTGGGGGCCGCCCTGGCTCGCCGGGACGGACGGCGCGAGCGCGTACTTCGACTGCCTCAACCGCGGCAAGCACAGCGTCGCCCTCGACCTCGACGCCCCCGCGGACCGCGACGCCGCCGCCGAACTCGTCCGCCGCGCGGACGTCCTCGTCGAGAACTTCCGGCCCGGCGTCCTCGCCCGGCACGGCCTCGACTACCCGAGCGCCCGCGACCTCAACCCGCGGCTCGTCTACGCGTCGATCACCGGGTTCGGCGACGGCGCGGGCGCCGCCCTGCCCGGATACGACTTCGTCGTGCAGGCCGCCGGCGGGCTGATGAGCATCACCGGCGAGCCGGACGGCGACCCGCTGAAGGCCGGCGTCGCGCTCGTCGACGCCCTCACCGGCAAGGACGCCCTGATCGGCGTCCTCGCGGCGCTGCGGCACCGCGACCGGACCGGCGCCGGGCAGCACGTCCGGGTGAACCTGCTGTCCAGCCTCCTCGGCGGCCTCACCAACCAGGTCGCCGCGTACCTGACCACCGGGGACGCGCCCGCCCGCATGGGCAACCGGCATCCGAGCATCGCCCCGTACGAGACGCTGCGCTGCGCCGACGGGCTGCTCGCCGTCGCCGTCGGCACCGACGCCCAGTTCGCGCGGTTCGCCGCCGCCCTCGGCGTCGACGGCCTCGCGCGCGACCCGCGCTTCGCCGCGAACGCCGCGCGGGTCGCGAACCGTCCCGAACTGGTCGCCGAACTCGAACGGGCCCTCGCGGCCCGGACCGCCCGCGACTGGGAGGAGCGCCTGCACACCGCCGGGATCGCGTGCGCCCCCGTGAACGACATCGCGTCCGCCGTCCGGTACGCCGACGACCTCGGGCTCGCACCCGTCCTCGACCTGGGTCCCGGGCGCCCCGGCCAGATCCGGACGCCGATCGACCTCTCCGCCGCCCCGCCGCACGTCCCGTCCCCGCCGCCCGGCCTGGACGAGCACGGCGACACCGTCCGCGCGTGGCTGCGCGAACCGTCCGACACCCCTTGGAGCACCCCGTGACGAACACCGAGCCGAACACCGAGCCGAACACCGCCAAGCCGAGCTTCGACAAGCACGACCCGCTGGCCGTCGACGCCCTGCTGTCCGAGGAGGAACTGGCCGTCCGCGACACCGTCCGGCGGTTCTGCGCCGACAACGTCGCCCCGCACATCGCCGACTGGTTCGACCGCGCCGAACTGCCGGGCGCCCGCGACCTCGCCAAGCAGATGGGCGGGCTCGGCCTGCTCGGCATGCACCTGGACGGGTACGGCTGCGCCGGGACGAGCGCCGTCGCGTACGGGCTCGCCTGCCTCGAACTCGAGGCGTGCGACTCCGGGATCCGCTCCCTCGTGTCCGTGCAGGGCTCCCTCGCGATGTTCGCGATCCACCGGTACGGCTCCGAGGAGCAGAAGCGGGAGTGGCTGCCGCGCATGGCCGCGGGCGACGCGATCGGCTGCTTCGGCCTCACCGAGCCCGACCACGGCTCCGACCCCGGCTCCATGCGCACCACCGCGCGCCGCGACGGCGCCGACTGGATCCTCGACGGCCGCAAGATGTGGATCACCAACGGCTCGATCGCCGACGTCGCCGTCGTGTGGGCCCGGACGGACGACGGCGTCCGCGGCTTCGTCGTCCCGACCGGCTCCCCCGGCTTCTCGGCGCCGCTCATGCACCGGAAGATGTCGCTGCGCGCGTCCGTCACCAGCGAGCTCGTGCTCGACGGGGTGCGGCTGCCCGCGTCCGCGATGCTGCCCGGCGCGGCGGGCCTCGGGGCGCCGCTGAGCTGCCTGAACGAGGCCCGCTACGGGATCGTGTGGGGTTCGGTCGGCGCCGGGCGGTCCGCGCTGGAGGCGGCCCTCGACTACGCGGGCACGCGCGTCCAGTTCGGCAGGCCCATCGCCGGGTTCCAGCTCACGCAGGCGAAGCTCGCCGACATGACCCTCGAGATCCACAAGGCGCTCCTTCTCGCGCTGCACCTCGGGCGCATGAAGGACGCCGGGACGCTCCGGCACGAGCAGGTCAGCTTCGGCAAGCTGAACAACGTCCGCGAGGCCCTGGACGTGTGCCGCACCGCCCGCACCGTCCTCGGAGCGAACGGGATCTCCCTGGAATATCCGGTCATCCGGCACATGAACAACCTGGAATCCGTGCTGACCTACGAGGGCACCGTCGAGATGCACACGCTCGTCCTCGGGCAGGCCATGACCGGAATCCCCGCGTTCCGCGGCTGACGCGCCCGGGCGGCGTGTGCGCAACTGTCCCTGGGACCGGCCACAATAAGGCGCATGGCACGACGCGGATCCCAAGCCCCTCCCCCGCCGCCGGACTTCGAAGAGAACATCGTCGACGTCGATGTCTCCGAGGAGATGCGCGGCAGCTTCCTCGAGTACGCCTACTCGGTCATCTACCAGCGGGCGCTCCCGGACGCGCGCGACGGGCTCAAGCCCGTCCAGCGCCGCATCCTCTACTCGATGAACGAGATGGGGCTGCGTCCCGACCGCGGGCACGTCAAGTGCGCCCGCGTCGTCGGCGAGGTCATGGGCAAGCTGCACCCGCACGGCGACAGCGCCATCTACGACGCGATGGTGCGGATGGCGCAGCGCTGGGCCATGCGGATGCCGCTCGTCGACGGGCACGGCAACTTCGGGTCCCTCGGCGGCGACGACATGCCCGCCGCCATGCGGTACACCGAGGCGCGCATGACCCGCGAGGCCATGCTGATGGTCGGGTCCATCGACGAGGACACCGTCGAGTTCCGGCCGAACTACGACGGCCAGGAGCAGGAGCCGGAGGTCCTGCCCGCGGCGTTCCCGAACCTGCTGGTGAACGGCGCGTCCGGCATCGCGGTCGGGATGGCCACCAACATGGCCCCGCACAACCTCGGCGAGGTCGTCTCCGCCGCCCGGCACCTCATCGACCACCCCGACGCCACCCTGGACGACCTCATGCGGTTCGTCCCCGGCCCCGACCTGCCCACCGGCGGCAAGATCGTCGGGCTGGACGGCGTCCGCGACGCCTACGAGAAGGGCCGCGGCACCTTCCGCACCCGCGCCACCACGACCATCGAGAACGTCACGCCGCGCCGCAAGGGCATCATCGTCAGCGAGCTCCCGTACGCGGTCGGGCCCGAGCGCGTCAAGGCGAAGATCAAGGAACTGGTCAACGCCAAGAAGCTGCAGGGCATCGCCGACCTGAAGGACCTCACCGACCGCAACGTCGGCCTCCGCCTGGTCATCGAGATCAAGAACGGCTTCAACCCCGAGGCCGTCCTCGCCGACCTGTACAAGCTGACGCCGATGGAGGAGACCTTCGGCATCAACAACGTCGCGCTGGTCGACGGGCAGCCCCGCACCCTCGGCCTCCGCGACCTCCTGCAGGTCTACATCGACCACCGCATCGACGTCGTCCGGCGCCGCTCGCAGTTCCGCCGCAAGAAGCGCGAGGACCGCCTCCACCTCGTCGACGGCCTGCTGGTCGCGCTGCTGAACATCGACGAGGTCATCCGGATCATCCGGGAGAGCGACGACGCCGCGCAGGCCAAGCAGCGGCTGATGGAGATCTTCGAGCTGTCGGAGATCCAGGCGCAGTACATCCTCGACACGCCGCTGCGCCGGCTGACCCGCTTCGACCGGATCGAGCTCGAGAAGGAGAAGGAGCAGCTCGCGAAGGAGATCGCGAAGCTGACCGCGATCCTGGAGTCCGAGCGCAAGCTCCGCAACCTGGTCTCCAAGGAACTCGGCGAGGTCGCGAAGGAGTACTCGACGCCCCGCCGCACGGTGCTGCTCGAGGCGTCCGGCCAGCAGGCCGCCGGCGCCGTCCCGCTCCAGGTGGCGGACGACCCGTGCTTCGTGCTCCTGTCGTCCACGGGCCTCCTCGCCCGCACCCACGACGCCGCCCCGATCCCCGACAGCGGGCCCCGGGCGCCGCACGACGTCCTGATCTCCGCGGTCCCCTCGAGCGTCCGGGGCCAGGTCGGCGCGGTGACGAACCTCGGGCGGATGATCCGCATCGAGGTGGTGGACCTCCCCGCCCTGCCGCCGACGGCCACGCCGCCGTCGCTGGCCGGGGGCGCCCCGGTCACCGAGTACGTCGACCTCGAACCGGACGAGACGATCGTGGGCCTCGCGTCCGTGAACGAGACCGGCGGCGGCCTCGCCCTCGGCACCGTCCAAGGTGTGGTCAAACGGGTCGTCCCCGACTTCCCGCACAACCGGGACGAGTTCGAGGTCATCACCCTCAAGGAGAACGACCGCGTCGTCGGCGCCGTCCACCTGCGCTCCGAAGACGATCACCTCGTCTTCATCACGAACGACGCGCAGCTCCTGCACTACTCGGCGTCGCTCGTCCGTCCGCAGGGCCGGATGGCCGGGGGCATGGCGGGCATCAAGCTGGGCGCGGACGCCCGCGTCCTGTGGTTCGGCGCCATCGACCCGGCGCGCGAGGCGCGGGTGATCACCATCTCCGGTTCGTCCTCGGCCCTGCCGGGCACGCAGACCGGCGCGATCAAGATCGCCGACTTCGCGGACTTCCCCTCGAAGGGAAGGGCCACCGGCGGCGTCCGCTCGCACCGGTTCCTGAAGGGCGAGGACGTCCTCCTGCAGGCGTGGGCGGCGCCGACGCCCCTGCGGGCCGCGGGCCCGGGCGGCAAGCCCGCCAACCTCAACGCCCCGCTGGGCCGCCGCGACGGCTCCGGCGACGAACTCGACACGACGATCACCACGATCAGCGGCCCCCTCGGCCCGCCGCCCCCCGAGGAGCCCGAGGCACCCGAGGAGTGACGCGAGCGGGCCGGGCCGCGCGGCCCGGCCCGCTCACACGTCCATCTCCTCCCCGCACCGGACGATCTCCTCGGCGACATCGGCCAGGTCGGAGGCCGCGAACGCGCGCGTCCCCACGGGAGGCAAGGTCACCGACACCACCCCGTCCCGCACCCACGCGGTGATCCCGGCCCGCACCGACAGGACGGCCATCCCCCACCCGACACTGAGGTTCGTGCGCTCGATCCCCCGCGCGGCCAGCTCCCGCGCCAGCTCCGCGACGGCCCGGCGGCAGTCGGGGACGGGAGCCGCCGGCAGGCGCCCGTCCACGGGAAGCCCGAAGTAGACGACCTTCCCCGACACCGGCGCGGGCCCCAAGGAAGCCCGGCTCCGATGGAGCCCCCACCGGCCCCCGTGCTCGCGCACCAGGGCATCGACGATCTCGAGTCCCCGCCCGCCCTCCGCCCCGGCGTCCGGCCGGAGGTCCCCGCAGGGCGGAGCCCCGATCCAGGGCCCGGAGTCGAACACCTTCACGACGAGTTCCGTCCCGCTCTCCCTGCCGTAGATCCGCACCTCCGGCAGCCCGGCCGTGGGCGCGACGCCGAGGACGCGACCGCCGAGCGTGTGGACGAACACGTTCGTCGCCAGCTCGGAGACCATCGTCACCGCGTCCCCGACCAGGCCGCCCGGAAGGCCGAGCCCCGCGAGGACGTCCCGCACGAACCCCCGCGCGGTCCCGGCGCACGTCCCGTCCACGGGCAGCCCCCGCACGGCACACCCACCCCGCCGCACCAGCTCCGCCCCAGCCTCGGCCCCAGGCTCCGGCCCGCCAATCGTGTCCCACACCATGACCACCACCCGCGATCCGTCGCTACGAGACAGCCGCACCAAGAGTCACAAGCCGCTCGCTCTTCGTGATAGGTGGGACTATTCACGATCCCCGAATGTGGCACAAGTCCTTTGGAATAATTCCTCTACTGGACACCCGATCACCGCATGAGATCAAGCCATAGAGTGAGGTGTTGATGTCTCGAGAGCACAGCCCGACCTTCCGCCGCAGGCTTCTCGCACGCGAACTCCGGAAAATTCGCCACGACCGCCAACTGACGAATGCCCAGGTGGCGGAGGCCATGGACGTCCGACAACCGTGGATAAGTCGGATTGAAACCGGCGCGCGCGGCATTCAGGTCAAAGACCTCAAACGCCTCCTCGACGTCTACGGGGTCGAGCCGGGCGATTATCGGGACAAGCTGATTGGGCTCGCCAAGGAAGCACGCCAACGGGGCTGGTGGCACGCATACCGTGACGTGCTCCCTCCCCAGTACGCCGAGTACATCGGCCTGGAGGCCGAAGCATCAGAGGTCCTCAACTTCGAGCCGTTGTCCGTGCCCGGCCTCCTCCAGACCGCGGACTACGCACGGGCGATGATGTCGGGCACCTTGACCGAGATGAGCGAGGAGGAGATCGAGCGGCGCGTCGAAGTTCGGATGGCCAGGCAGACTCTCCTGACCGAAACCCCTTCGCCCCGCCTCTGGTTCATCATCGACGAGGCCGCTCTTCGCCGACTCGTCGGAGGCCCGGAGGTCATGCGAGCGCAACTGCGCCACATCCTCGATCGCGCCAAGCTGCCACGCGTGAAGGTCCAGGTTCTACCGCTGGCCGCAGGAGCCCACCCCGGCACCGCCGGCTCGTTCGCGATCATTCGCTTCGCGGAGACGTCGGAACCGATCCCGTACATCGAAACCATCGCCGGCGATCTATATTTGGAGAAACCGGAAGAAATACGGACATGCAACCTGGCGTGGTCATTTCTGACGGCCAAGGCGATCGGCCCGGCCGAGTCGCTTGACCTGATCTCCAGAGTCGCGGAGGAGTGCTAGTCATGTCCCAACCCCCCATCGACACGGCTCTCACTTGGCGCAAGAGCAGCCACACGCAG
The DNA here is from genome assembly GCF_042675525.1 of Actinomadura sediminis. Classification (NCBI taxonomy): domain Bacteria; kingdom Bacillati; phylum Actinomycetota; class Actinomycetes; order Streptosporangiales; family Thermomonosporaceae; genus Actinomadura; species Actinomadura sediminis. The sequence continues at coordinate 28,381 of NZ_JBHTJA010000046.1, read as the reverse complement.
GCCAACGGACAGTGCGTCGAACTGGCCAGGACTCCCGAGTTCTGCCTCGTCCGCGATTCCAAGGATCCGGACGGGCCCCGCCTCGCCCTCACCCCGCGCGCCTGGTCCGGGGTCCTCACCGGCATCAAGACCGGCGCCCACGACCTCCCCTGATCGGCTCGGCCGAGTCGCTTGACCTGATCTCCAGAGTCGCGGAGGAGTGCTAATCATGCCCCAGCCCCCCATCGACACGGCTCTCACTTGGCGCAAGAGCAGCTACTCCCAGCCCGCAGGCGACGATTGCGTCGAGGTCGCGGAAGGTCTCGGACTGTGCGCCGTCCGGGATTCCAAGGACCCGGACGGCCCCCGCCTGACCCTCCCCCACGCGTCTGGGCCGCCCTCCTCACCGGCATCAAGACCGGCGCCCACGACCTCCCCTGACTTCGGCTCGCGGGCCCGGGCGTGCGGTGTCCGGCACGCCGGGGTTACGGACCCGCCGCCTGGGATGCCGCCAGGATGAACGTCGGGCTCGCCGGTGAGCGGGCCGTGCCGGGCCTCGTCTCGGTCGAGGTGCACGGAGAAACCGCCGCCGGGCGCTTTCGCCGGGGGCGCGGCATCGGCGCCCGTTACGGGGCGGCCATCTGGGCCGATCCGCCGTTTCAGTCCAGGCGGCGTGCGGCGGCGGCGCGGACCTCGGGCGTCTCCATGGGGTCCTCGCGCAGGTAGGCGAGGTGGCGGCGAGTGCGGTCGGTGAGTCCGACGTGGGTGGCCGCCAGTTCCCGGACGTCCGCTTCGCAGTCCCCCAATCCTTCGAGCAGGTGACGGGGAGGCTCGCCCGCCGGGGCGAACAGCATGAGCGCTCGCAGTACGGCTGCCCTTTCGTAGGTGTGCGGGGTGAACCACAGCCGCCGCAGCCGCGGGACGATCCGCGCCGCCTCTCCGCCGCCGATGCGGGCCAGCCCTTCGATCAAGCCGCGGTAGCACCGGTCAAGGCCCTCCGCGCGCGTATGCACCCGGTCCACGGCCGCCAGGAGAGCCGGGACGTCGCGTTCTTCGCCCTCGCGGGCCAGCACGTGCGCGGAGGCCCAGTAGCGGGGGTGGCCGGGCGCCTCCACCCATCGCCGGGCCTGCGCCAGATCGGGCTCCCGCGTCGGCTCGGGGGTACTTCGGCTCCGGCCGTCGGGGGCGGCCTCGATCACCGCCGCGATGCGTTCGTCCCGCTCGGCCCATCGGGTCCACGGCGCACCTATCCACAGGACGCGGCCGAGGTCGGCGGTGGCCAGGCGGCCGCGCAGATGCGGGTACAGGTCGTCCCAGAGCGCGGCGTCCCAGGTGGAGGCCACCGTCTCGAGAGCCTCGGCCCAGTGCGGCCCCTCGATGATGTGGCGGCGTACGCCCTCGACGGCCTCCCGGTTTCCGGTTCGGCCGAGCACCTCGAGGACCTCCAGCGTCAGGCCCGCGCCGTTCTCGTCGTCCTCGGGCGGAACGCCGTCCAGTACCGCCAAGACCCGGGCGATGGGGATCTTCAGGTCGCGGACCAGCCGGGCCAGGTAGACGGCGCGCTCGTCGACCGTCCACCACCAGCGGTGATCGCGCCGCAGACAGGCCAGGACCGCCGAGGACGCGGCTTCCGGATCGCGCATCGCGCGGGCCGCGCCCCGTCCGAGGCCGTGTTGGAGCGCACCGAGCAGGGTGTCGGGAGAGGTGTAGAACTCTTCGCCGTCCATCGTCCGGCAGCATGGCGGGCCGTCCATCACCGGCGCGACGGGTTTTCCGCCGTCGGTGGCGAAGTCGTGCGGCGGTCGGGTGTCCGGATGTGACAGGTCCTCGTCATGGCGGTCACCTGCGGGAACGGCGACAATGGACTCATGCCCGCTCCGCACCGTGTCGTGATCGCCGTGTTCCCCGACGTCGACCTCCTCGACGTCACCGGACCCGCCGAGGTGTTCGCGCTCGCCGGCCGGGAGCTGCCGGGGACGCCGTACGAGGTGCTGCTCGCGGGGCCGGACGGCGGCACGGTGCGGACGAGCGCCGGGGTGCGGGTCGCGACCGACCTGACGTTCGAGCAGGTCGGCGACCGGGTGGACACCCTCCTGGTGCCCGGCGCGGTGGACGGCGACGGCGCGCCGGTGATCGACCCGGCCCTCGTCGGGTGGATCGCCGAGACCGCACCGCACGCCCGCCGCGTCGCCTCGGTGTGCGTCGGCGCGCACCTGCTCGCCGCCGCCGGGCTGCTCGCGGGCCGCACGGCGACGACGCACTGGGCCACCGCCGACCGGCTGGCCGCCGACCACCCCGACGTGACCGTCGACCCCGACCCGATCTACGTCCGGTCCGGGAACGTGTGGACGGGCGCGGGCATCAGCGCGTGCATGGACCTCGCGCTCGCCCTCGTCGCGGAGGACCACGGCGAGCGGGTGGCGCTCGCGGTCGCGCGGCAGCTCGTGATGTACCTCAAGCGGCAGGGCGGGCAGAGCCAGTTCAGCGTCCCGCTGTGGCAGGCCCCCGCCGAGCGCCGCGACATCGACGAGCTGCGGGCGTGGATCACCGCGAACCTGACCGCCGACCTGTCGGCGGCGGCCCTCGCCGAGCGGATGTGCCTGAGCGAGCGGCACTTCGCGCGCGTCTTCCGCAAGGAGACCTCCTGCACCCCGGCCGCCTACGTCGAGGCCGCGCGGGTGGAGGAGGCCCGGCGCCTGCTGGAGGGCACCGACGAGCCGCTCGACCGGGTCGCCGCCGCGTGCGGGCTGGGTTCGGCGGAGACGCTGCACCGGGCGTTCCGGCGGCGGCTCGGCACCACCCCGGCGGCCTACCGGCGACGGTTCCGCGTCGCCGCCTGACGATCCCCCGTACCCCCGGCCGTCCGGCCGGTGATCACCCCTGCCATCCGAAGGAGCATCCATGACCGTTTCGACGACCCTGCGCGACGTGATCGGCCTCGACGGCGCCCTGCCCGCGCTGTCGTCCGCCACGCTCGTCCTGATCGACTTCCAGAACACCTACCGCACCGGCGTCATGGCGCTGCCGGACGCCGACCGCGCGCTGGACGCCGGCGCCCGCCTCCTGGAACGGGCCCGCGCCGCCGGGACCCCCGTGGTGCACGTGGTCAACGACGGCGGCGAGGGGAGCCCGTACGACATCCGCGCCGAGATCGGGCAGATCGCGGCGCCCGTCGCGGCCCGGGACGGCGAGCCGGTCGTGGTGAAGGGGTTCCCGAACTCCTTCCACGAGACCGACCTGCACGACGTGCTGCGCCGCATGGACGCGGGGCCGGACCTGGTCATCGCGGGCTTCATGACGCACATGTGCGTCCAGTTCACCGCCCAGGGCGCGTTCAACCTGGGCTACCGGCCCACCGTCGTGGCCGAGGCGTGCGCGACCCGTCCGCTGGCGGGTCCGGACGGCTCGGCCGTGCCGGCGGACGCGCTGCACGCCGCCGCGCTGACCACGATCGGCGACCTGTTCGGGCTCGTCGCGCCCCGCGTCGACGACCTGCCCGGCTGAGTCAGAACCCGACGATCGCGAACACGATGCCCCCGATGACGTGCGCCAGCACGGTCACGGCGAGGACGGCGAGGAGGACGTACTTCGCCGTGGGGTGATCGAACTGCGAGCCGGGCGGGCTGCGGCGGGCCGAACGGTCCTGGGCCTGCCGTTCCAGCTCGTCCAGGGACGGCAGGAACGACGGTCGCCGGATGGGCATGCGGTCCTCCTCGGTGCGCCGGACGGCGAGCAGGACGCCGCCGGACACGGGGCCTCCCAAGGATCGGTGCGCCGATCGTGCTATCAGTCATAGCCGGAAACCGATCCGTACGGAGGTCCAGTGGCAGGTGATTCGAGCGACATCGACCCGCTCGCCCGTGTCCTCGACGCACTACCGGCCTAGCGATCATGGCCGGGCCTGTTCCGATCGGCCGATCGGCGTCGTGGCGCGCCCGGTGCCCCGAGTGCCGCTCACCGCTCGAATGCACCGGATCGCAGCTCGTCTTTCGCGATGAGCTGCAATGGAACATCGAGAGGCGATGCGAGCCGTGCGGCTCCCAGACCCACGCTTGCGGGCCGGGGAGAGCGCCGGACGAGCTGAGGCGGGCGCTCCTGTCGGAGCACGGCCCGGCCACCTTGACGATCGCCGGAGAACCCGCGGGCCCCCTTCTCACCCTGAAAGCGGTCCGCGATCACCTCGGGGTGCCCCTCTCCGAGGTGACGGCCACGGCGGCGCGCCTGCGGTCCCGGGGGATCGACGGGACGTTCGTCGAGCTGGAATTACTCGCGACCCGGTTCAGGGACGCGGGTCTGCGGGTGGACGTTCTCGGCGGGTAGGCACGTCCGGCGCCGGTGCCGGCGCCCGCATCGGTGGCCGCGGCTGCCCCCGCGGCCACCGATGCGGGCGGGTCAGGCCGGGCGGGTGGGGCGGTTCAAACGGTGGCCGACGCGGTCGAGCCGTTCGATGAAGGCCGTGCGCGTGTCGTCGGCGAAGCCGACGAACATGCGGTTGGCGAGCGGGACGGCCCAGCGGGTCGCGCGCGCGACGTTGAAGACCCGGTGGACGATCCGGGCGCCGTCGGCGTGCGGCTCCACGCTCCATTCGCCGCGGTACCACCAGCCGCCCTGGAAGGCGATCGTCCGGCCGGTCACCTCGACCGTCGAGGTGTGGCCGGGAGCGTCCTGGACCCGGAACCGTCCGGTGCGCCTGCCGTCCGGCAGCAGCTCGGCGGCGAGGGCGTCCCAGACGCGTGCGGCGGGCGCCTCGACGATCCCGGCCGCCTCGGCGAGCGGTCGCGGCCTCCTCATGCCGTGACCCGGGTGTTCTGGAAGGAGGCGAAGCGCCAGCCGTCCGGGGTGTGGACGGCGGTCAGGGTGGCGATCGACGGGCGCCGCGGGCCGTCCGCGACGGCAGTGCCGCCCACGGAGATCACCAGGGCGGCGCCGTCGGTCAGCGGGCGGACCTCGCTCTCGGCCCCGCCCATCGTGGAGCCCTTCAGCGGACCCTCGAAGAGCCACCGGTGGGAGGACTCGATGGCGTCCCGCCCGCGGGTGCGGCGCCCGTCGAACGAGATGTAGTCGGCGTCTTCGGTGAACGCGGCCGCGTAGGCGGCGGCGTCGCCGGCGTTCCATGCCCGGGCGAGGCCCTCCAGCAGGCCGGCGACTTCGGTGTGTACGGACACGACGCAACTCCTCGTGGTCGCGGCGCCTATCCTGGGATCGCGTGTTCGGACAGGCCAGGCGCCTTGTTCGGATGTCCGGCCGCCGGGGTGTTGGCGCACCCCGGCGGCCGCTTTCTTCATCGCTCGCCGAGCACCTTGGCCAGCAGTTCCGGGTCCGTGGTGCTCGACCAGTCCAGCCGGCCCGACTCCAGGCGCGCGACGAGCGCCCGCACCCAGTCGAGCTCGGCCGCGGTCAACGTCCGCTCGTAGTCGAGTTCGATCATCAGCAGGTCGGGCAGGCCGCTCTCGCGCATGGCGCCCAGGTGGCCGTCCGCCCCGGCCAGCATCCCCTCGAGCGTCGCCGCCCTGGTGCGCAGCGACTGCAGCGCGTCGGCCGGCGGCAGGACGCCGACGAGCGAGACGGCCGCGGTGAAGGTGCGGCGGTCGGGGCCCGGGGTCTCGAGGAGCGTCCGGAGGCGGGTCGCCAGTTCGCGGCGGCCCTCGTCGGTGATCTCGTAGACGGTGCGTTCCGGGCGGCGCCCCTCCCGGACCGTCTCGACCGGCGCGATCAGCTCGTCGGCGGTGAGCCGTTCGACCGCGTGGTAGAGGCTCCTGGGCAGCCCCGTCACGTAGTCCTTGTGGGTGTCGACGATCAGGCGGTGCAGCTCGTACGGGTGGCTCGCCCGAACCGTGAGCAGGGCGAGCACCGTCAGGCCGACCAGATCGGCGCGCCGGGCCATGCGCCTCCCTTCATAGTGCAGCTTGCATTATAGCTGTCTGCGTCCTCTATAGAGCAACCTGCATTATGGAGGGAGGCATCACAGGCGCCTCCTGGTCATCGACGCGACGGGCCGGACGGGCGTGCACGCGCTGGCGAAGGGGGCCGAGCGTGGGCACGACCGAGAACCCGGCCGTGACCGGCAGGGCGCCGGGCATCTGCGGCCCCTGAGCACCGCGCGGAATCGCGATGACGGGAGCGGCCCGCCGCCCCTACATTGATCGGGCGACCAACTCAAGCGAACGCCCGATCGCGCGGAGGCCATCGTGGAGATCGTCAGGACGCCCGCACCGCCGTCCGGCGTGCGCCGCCTGCTCTGGCGGCTGCCGATCCACTTCTACCGATGGCGGCTCGGCGCGCTCATGCCGCGGCGGATCATGCTGCTCACCCACATCGGCCGCACGTCGGGCAGGACGCGCCGCGCCGTGATCGAGGTCGTCGAACGAGGGCCGGACGGGTACGTGGCGGCGTCCGGCTTCGGGCCCCGGGCCGACTGGTACCGGAACGTGCTGAAGACTCCGGACGTCACGGTGCAGGTGGGGCGGCGCGTCGTCCCGGTCACCGCCGTCCCGCTGACGCGCGAGGAGGGCGCGGAGCTGATGGCCCGGTACGGGCCGCGGCATCCCCGCACCGCCCGGCGCCTCTGCTCGATCATGGGCTACGCGGTCGACGGCGGCGTGGACGACTTCCGCGCCGTCGGCGAACGGACGCCGTTCGTCCGGTTCGTCCCCCGCGAGGGCGGATCCGGCTGACCCGCGCGGCCCGTGCCGTCCGGCCTCGTTTCCCGCAGACCGGGAAGGTCGATGTCCGCGGGCCCGCTCCGCTGCTGCGATACGGGCATGATCTCACGCGCGTGCATCGCCGCCGGGCTGACCGTGGCCGCCCTCGCGGCGGCTCCACCGCCGGCCGCGGCGGCGCCGCCGCACCGGGAGGCGCGGGTGCTCGGGACGAGGACGCTCCCGTCCGGCCTGCAGTACGCGGGGACGACCGTGGGCGGGCTGTCCGGCATCGACCGCGATCCGCGGACCGGACGGTACGTGCTGGTCGCCGACGACCGGTCCCGGCTCGCCCCCGCCCGGTTCTACACGGCCGACATCGAGGTCTCCGCGTCCGGGCTCGGCGCCGTCGAGATCACCGGGACGCGCCCGTTCCTGCGGCCGGACGGCACGACCTACCCGTCGATGGACGCGTGGACGGCCGCCCCGTGCGCGGGCCCGCGCGCGCGATGCGACCCTCTCGCCCCGGTGGACCCCGAGGACATCCGGTTCGACCCGCTGAGCGGGCACGTGTGGTGGAGCCAGGAGGGCGAGCGGATCGTCCCGCGGAGCGGTGCGCCGACGCTGATCGACCCCTCGATCCGGCGGGCACGGCCGGACGGCCGGTTCGCGGGGCGGCTCCGCCTGCCGCGCAACGGGCACATCGTCGCGGACGACCGGGGGCCGCGGCAGAACCGCGGCATCGAGGGCTTCACGTTCGCGGCCGGGGGCCGGCTGGTGACGAGCGTCCTGGAGGCCCCGCTGCTGCAGGACGGCCCGGAGCCCGGGCCGGACGCGGGCGCGCTCGTCCGGCTGACCGTGCAGACGCGCGGCGGCGGAGTCACCGGCCAGTACGCGTACCCGGTCGGGCCGCTGTCGGCCGCCGCGGGCGCGACCGGCGTCTCCGCGATCCTCGCCGCCGGTCACGGCCGCTACCTGGTGCTGGAGCGGGAGGTCGGGGTCGGCGCCGGGGGGAGCCTCGGCACGCGGGTCCGCATCCACGAGGCCGTCCTCGACGGCGCCACGGACGTCGCGCGCGTGCACTCGCTCGCGGATGCGCCGTGGGTCCGTCCCGTCCGCAAGAGGCCGGTGGCGGAGCTGGCGGGCGTGGGCGTGGTCGAGGGGATGACCTGGGGGCCGAGGCTCCGCACCGGAGAGCGGACGCTGGTGCTCGTCGCCGACGACAACTTCGGCGCCTTCGGCCCCGACCTCCCCACGAAGATCATCGCCCTCGCCCTCCCGTGACGGGACCGGCCGGGGAGCCCGCGCTCAGGACTCGATGTCGGCGGGGCCCCAGTGCGCCCGCATCGTGCTGATCTTGCCGTCGTCGCCGAACGTCATGACGTCGATGACGCGGATGCGCATGTTCGGCATCTCCACGGTGAAGGCCATGGCCGCCGCGTTGCCGTGGGAGCCGCGGATCGGGGCGTCGAGGGACAGCTTGGCGCCGGACGCGACGTTGTTCGCGTAGAACTCGGCGATCGCGTCCCGTCCGGTGATGGGCGGATTGCCGACCGGGTCCTCGATCGTGGCGTCGTCGGCGAAGAGGGCGACGACGACGGCGGGGTCACCGGCGTTGAAGCCGTCCACGTAGGCCTGGAGTGCGGCTTTCATGTGCTCTTGAGATGGCATGGCGGGAGGCTAGCAACGGTCGGCCGCCCGGCCCCGGCCGTTTCCCGGTGGGCGGACACCCCGATCGCGGCCGGCGATGACGCCGCTGTAATCACACCATCCGAGTTACACCATCCGAGTTACACCGCCCGAGTTACACCGCCCGAGTTACACCGCCCGAGTTACACCGCCCGAGTTACACCGCCCGAGTTACGGCGGTGGGATCAGTCGGCGAGGCCGTGCTTGAAGGCGTAGCTGACCGCCTGGGCGCGGTCGCGCAGGTTCGCCTTCGCGAACAGGTTGTTGATGTGGGTCTTCACGGTGGCCTCGCTGATGTACAGGTCACCGGCGATCTCGGCGTTGGACCGGCCCCGGGCGATGAGGGCGAGGACCTCGCCCTCGCGGCGGGTGAGCCCGTCGGGGAGCCCGGTGCGGGACGTGCGCGGGCGGTCTCCCGTCGCGACCGCCTCGATGAGCCGGCGCTGCACGGACGGGTCGAGCTGGGCGGCGCCGTCGCGGACGGCCGCGACGGCCTGCGCGATCTCGTCGGCGCCGGCGTCCTTGGTGAGGTAGCCGCGCGCGCCCGCGCGGAGCGCGGCGAAGATCGACTCGTCGTCGGCGTAGGTGGTGAGGACGACGACCTCGGTGTCCGGGTGCTCCTCGCGGATGCGGCGCGTCGCCTCGACGCCGTCCATGCGGGGCATGCGCAGGTCCATGAGGACGACGTGGGGGCGCCTGTCGGCGACCATGGCGAGGGCCTGCTCGCCGTCCGCCGCGGAACCGGCGACCTCGATGCCGGGAAGCAGTTCGAGGAGGAGGACGAGTCCCTCGCGGACCACGGTCTGGTCGTCCACGACCAGGATTCTCGTGCTGCTCACCGTTCCCTCATCCCACCGGAACGCGGAGGGCGACCCGGAAGCCCTGCCCGTCGGGGCCCGTTTCGAGCGTTCCGTCGATGAGCTCCGCGCGTTCGCGCATGCCCACGAGGCCGTATCCGCCGCCGCCCAAGTGTAGGCCCGGCTCCGTCCCGCCGGTGTCCGTCACTTCCAGTTCCACGATGTCCTTGAGGTAGCGCAGCGAGACGTTCGCGCGCGCGCCGGGGGCGTGTTTGCGGACGTTCGTGAGGGCCTCCTGGGCCGTCCGGACGACGGTCAGCCCGGCCTGCGGCGACAGTTCGCGGACCGGGCCGGTGACCTGCACGTCGCACGGACGGCCGGTGGACGCGTAGAAGTCCTCGGCGAGGTCGGCGAGCACCTCGCGGGGTTCGGGGACGTCGCCGCGGAGGGTGGCGAGGGCCCGGCGGGTCTCCTCGAGGCCGGAGCGCGCGAGGTTGCGGGCGCGCTCGACCCGGTCGAGGGCCTGCACGCGGTCGCCGTCCCGGGACAGCAGCAGCCGCGCCCCCTCCAGGTGGACGACCTGGGCGGAGAGGGAGTGCGCGAGGATGTCGTGGATCTCGCGGGCGATGCGGGAGCGTTCGGCGAGCACGGCGTTGGCGGCTTCGGCGCGGCGGGCGGCCTGCTGGGCGGCCATGCCCTGCCGGGTGGCGACGCCGCCGAGGATGATGCCGGCGAACGCGATCAGGAGGCCGAGGTCGGCGCCGCCGCCGACGACATGGCCGAGCGCCGCGACGGCGGCGGCGATGAGCGCGCCGTTGACCAGCCCCCAGTGCAGGGGCAGCCGCATGCTCAGCGCCCAGAGCGCGGGCATGCACAGGTAGAAGGCGCCGTCGAAGTCGGGGTTGACGATGTACAGCGCCGCCGCGACCGGGAAGGCCGCGACCAGGCAGGGGATCAGCGGGCTGCGGGAGCGCGAGCCCGCGCACGGACCCGGGTCCTTCCGCCCGCGCAGCCCGCAGATCAGCAGGGCGAACAGCGCGATGTTGAGCAGCAGGACGGGGAGCCCCGCACCGGAGAGGCCTGGCGCCGGATCGGTGGTGAACAGGCGGTAGACGTAGGAACCCACTCCCCAGCCGATGAGGGCGCCGACGACGATCGTCCGGGCGACCAGATCGGCGCGCCGGAACACACCGCCGCAGTTCACCGACTCGTCCATGGAACAGACGGTATGCGTTCCCGGCCGCCGGAGGCATCGGCGCCCGGCTGGAACCCCGTCTCCACCGCCGGGTGGAGACCGACTTGGCCGGATGCGGCCACACTCGCGATCTTGTTTGAGAAACTCTCAGGTTTTTGAATCGGTGTCCGGGAACGCGTGGACCGCTCCAGGTCCCGCGTCCACGCACGGAAGGCCCTTTGTGAAAGCCAAGATTCGCGCTGCCCTGATGGCGGCACCCCTCAGCATCGCCCTGGCGGCGTTCGCGGCCCAGCCCGCCCAGGCCGCTCCGGCGGCGCCCGTGGCCGGCGTGCCCGCGATCGACCCGTCGGCGGAGTGCCCGCCGCTGCCCGCGGGCCAGGACCCGCGGCTCGCCACCTGCATGATCATGGTGGTGCAGGACGGGTCCATGAAGCTGGGCGGCATCACCCAGGAGATCTCCGAGGAGATGCGCATCGTCGTGCAGGCGCTGCAGCGGACGCCGACGAGCAACTCCGAGTTCACCAGCGTGACGATGAGCGGCAGGCCGATGAAGATCCCGGGCGGCGTGTTCGGGCTCCTCGGCTACCCGATCCCCGCCATCGACGACTGGCCCGGGGTGAAGGTGGAGGTGCAGCCCGAGTACACCGGCGGCTTCACCTTCGAGCTGCCCAACGCGGGACTCGACATGAAGATCAACGTGCTGAACGCGCTCGCCCCGGAGGGCTGCGCGATCGGCTCCGCGCAGGACCCGCTGCGGCTGAACCTCGGCGTCGACTTCAGCGAGATCACCATCGTGACCGAGGGCGACGTCAACGACACCTTCCACCACCCGCCCATCCTGAACATGCCGGCCCGCGACACGACGTTCTCCGTGCCGAAGACGTCCGGGTGCTGGCTGCTCGGCCCGATCACCGACCACCTGGCCGGGCTCCCGTCGCCGTCCGGCGACAACACGGCGGAGTTCGACACGTACCTGGCCCTCGCCACGTACGCGCCGCTCACCGGCGCCGCCGCGCGTTCGGCGGGCGACCCGGTCCAGAGGCTGAAGAGCCTGCGGATCGGCGGCTGACGCCGCGAGCCCGGGTCCGCCGCGCGGCCCCGGGCTCGCCCCGACGACATGCACGGGCGCGCCCCAGAGGGCATCGGATCAGAAGTCCGACGCTCTCTCCGGCCGAGCAGGCGCTCGGTGCCCCGCCCGGACGCGGGTCAGACGTCGATGCGCTCGGCGTCCAGCTCGGACGCGCCCGCGGTGATGAACGCCCGCCGCGGCGCGACCTCGCTGCCCATCAGCAGGTCGAACACCTTCGCGGCCTCCTCGGCGTCCCCGATCCGGATGCGGCGCAGGATGCGGTGCCGCGGGTCCATCGTCGTCTCGGCGAGCTGGTCGGCGTCCATCTCGCCGAGGCCCTTGTACCGCTGGACGGGCTCCTTCCAGCGGCGGCCCTTGCGCTCGAACTCGACGAGCTTCTGCCGCAGCTCCGCGTCGCTGTAGCAGTAGACGTACCTGTCCTGGCCCTTACGGGGCTTGATCAGCTCGATGCGGTGCAGCGGCGGGACGGCCGCGTACACGCGGCCCTCCTCCAGCATCGGCCGCATGTACCGGTAGAGCAGCGTCAGCAGCAGCGTCCGGATGTGGGAGCCGTCGACGTCGGCGTCGGCCATCAGGATGATCCGCCCGTAGCGGGAGGCGTCGATGTCGAACGTGCGGCCCGAGCCCGCGCCGATCACCTGGATGATCGCGGCGCACTCGGCGTTCTTCAGCATGTCGGCGACGGACGCCTTCTGCACGTTCAGGATCTTGCCGCGGATCGGCAGCAGCGCCTGGAACTCGGAGTTGCGGGCGAGCTTGGCGGTGCCGAGGGCGGAGTCCCCCTCGACGATGAACAGCTCGCTGCGGTCGTCCGTCGTCCGGCAGTCGACGAGCTTCGCCGGGAGCGCCGAGTTCTCCAGGGCGTTCTTGCGGCGCTGGTTGTCGCGCTGCGTGCGGGCGGCGATGCGGGTCTTGGCCGCGCCCACGATCTTCTCGAGGACGGCCCGGAGCGCCTGCTTCTGCGCGCGCGGCGGGTTCTCGAAGATCGCCCGCAGCTCGCGGTCGACGACCTTGGAGACGATGCGGGTCGCGGCGGAGGTGCCGAGGATCTCCTTGGTCTGCCCCTCGAACTGCGGCTCCGGCAGCCGGACCGTGACGACGGCCGTCAGCCCCTCCTGGACGTCGTCGCGGATGACGTCCTCGTCGCCGTTCTTCAGCAGCCGGGCGGCCCGAAGCTGGTCGTTGATGACCTTGACCACGGCCTTCTCGAACCCCCGCACGTGGGTGCCGCCCTTCGGGGTGGCGATCACGTTGACGAACGAGCGGGTGACGGTGTCGTAGCCGCTCCCCCAGCGCAGCGCGATGTCGACCTCCAGGTCGCGCTCCACGTCGGTCGGGGTGAGATGCCCCTGCTCGTCCAGGACGGGGACGGTCTCGGTGAAGTGGCCGCGGCCCTGCAGGCGCAGGACGTCGATGAGCGGGGCGTCCTTGGACAGGTACGTGCAGAACTCGCCGATGCCGCCGTCGAACCGGAACGTCTCGTCGACGACCTCGTCGCCGCGCTCGTCCCGGACGTCGATGGTCAGGCCGGGGATGAGGAACGCGGTCTGCCGCATCCGGTCCATGACCAGCTCGCGCTCGACCGTCGCGTCCTTCAGGAAGATCTGCAGATCTGGCCAGAACCGGACACGCGTCCCGGTGACCTTCTTGGCGACCTTGCGGATCTGCCGCACCCCGGACTTCTTCTTGAACCGCGCGTTCGGCCGCCCGTCGTCGGCGAACTCGCCGGGCAGCCCGCGCCGGAAGCTGATCGCGTGGGTGTGGCCGTCGCGGTCGACCTCGACGTCGAGCCGGGCCGACAGGGCGTTGACGACGGACGCGCCCACGCCGTGCAGGCCGCCGGACGCGGTGTACGACACGCCGCCGAACTTGCCGCCCGCGTGCAGCCGGGTCATGACCAGCTCGACGCCCGGCAGGCCCGTCTTGGGCTCCAGGTCGACGGGGATGCCGCGGCCGTCGTCGGCCACCTCGAAGGAACCGTCGGCGTGCATCGTCACGCCGATGTGGGTGCAGTACCCGGCCAGCGCCTCGTCCACGCAGTTGTCGACGATCTCCCACAGGCAGTGGGCGAGGCCGCGGCTGTCGGTCGACCCGATGTACATGCCGGGTCGCTTGCGCACGGCCTCCAGCCCCTCCAGCACCGAGAGGTGCCGGGCGGAGTAGCCGTGCGGGTCTTCGGTCGTCACTTCGGCGGTCGCGGCGGTCAACGTGCGTGTGCTCCTCGGGGGTAGGACATTCGGCACGAGGGTACCGCCCTTATGAGACGGAACACGGGTTGCGTGTTCCGTCGCGTGTCCGATCCGGCTCGGGCACGCCGGTCCCCCGCGTCCGTCCCCGCCTCCGCGTCGCGGGGCGGTGCCGTCCGTGGCTGATCCTGCGTTCGGGCGCGCCTCCCATCGCGCACCACGGCGGAGACACTAAGCCACGGGATTCGAACACGCAATCGAACTCGCGGAAGGCGTCGCCGTCCCGCCGCATCGGACGCGCCCGGCGCGCGGCGATCACGGGAGGCTCTGGACCTGCGGGTGGACATCCGGAATATCCACCTTGCGTGGGGTGTGTCCGCAGGTGCCGCCTCCTTAGTGTCCTCGGCATGGCGAACACGATCGAGGTCTCCGGCCTCCGGAAGCGTTACGGAGACGTCCACGCGGTGGACGGGGTCACCTTCGAGGTCGGCGAGGGCGAGTTCTTCGGGATCCTCGGGCCGAACGGGGCCGGCAAGACGACCACGCTGGAGATCATCGAGGGCCTCCGGGAGGCCGACGGGGGCGAGATCTCGGTGCTCGGGGCGCGGCCGTGGCCCCGCAACCCCCGGCTGCTACCCCGCATCGGCGTCCAGTTGCAGGCGTCCTCGTTCTTCGAGCGGCTGACCGCGCGCGAGCAACTGCGCACGTTCGGCTCGCTCTACGGCGTCCCGGCACGCAGGGCCGACGCGATGCTGGAGACGGTCGGGCTGGACGACAAGGCGGACGTGCGGGTCGAGAAGCTGTCGGGCGGGCAGGCGCAGCGGCTGTCGATCGCGTGCGCGCTCGTCCACGATCCGGAGCTGGTGTTCCTGGACGAGCCGACGGCCGCGCTCGACCCGCAGGCGCGCCGCAACCTGTGGGACCTGCTGCGCGGCATCAACACAGGCGGCCGCACGATCGTGCTGACGACGCACTACATGGACGAGGCGGAGATCCTCTGCGACCGCGTGGCGATCATGGACGCGGGGCGGATGCTGCGCCTCGGCCCGCCGGCCGTCCTGGTGCGCGGCCTGGACGCCCCGGCGCGGATCAGCGTGCCGAGCGGGGTGCTCCCCGCCGAGGACGCGCGGCGGCTGCCCGGCGCGGACACGGCGGCCGACGACGGCGTGTCGCTGACGATCTCCACGCGGGAGCCGTCCGCCGTGGTCGCCGCGATGGCCGCGAAGGACGCGCTGGACGGCGTCCAGATCCACGGCGCCACCCTCGAGGACGTCTTCCTCCACGTCACGGGACGGGAATACCGGGCATGAGCACCTACGCCAGTTTCAAGAGCCTGTCGCGGGCCATGCTCCTCGGGTTCCTGCGGGACCGGGGCGCTCTCGCCTTCACCATCGTGTTCCCGCTGATGTTCCTGGTGATCTTCGCCGGGATCTTCGGGAGCCAGTCGACCTCGAAGGTCGAGGTGCTGAAGGTCGGGCCGGTGCCCATCGTGGACCGCGCCATGGCCGGGGCGCCGGACGAGCTCGGCGGGGTGCTCGAGGTGACCGCGGCGCCCGACCGGGCGAAGGCCCTGCGGGAGGTCGAGAAGGGCGACGCCGCCGCGGTGGTGGAGCAGCGCGGGAACGAGCTGATCGTCCACTACTCCGCCGCCGACCAGGTCCGGGCGGGGACGGTGCGCAGCGTGATGAACCGGATCGTGCAGTCGTCGAACGTCGCGGCCACGGGGCGGCCGCCCGCGTACTCGATGTCGGCGCAGCAGGTCGAGGACGACTCCCTGCAGGCGATCCAGTTCTTCACGCCCAGCCTGCTCGGGTGGGCGCTGGCGTCCGCCGGGGTGTTCGGGGCGTCGCAGACGCTCGTGTCGTGGCGCACGAAGGGCATCCTGCGCCGCCTTCAGCTCTCGCCCGCGCCGATCCCGACGGTGTTCGCCGCGCGCGTCGCCGTCAGCCTCGCCGTCGCGCTGATCCAGTTCGCCCTGTTCGTCCTGGTCGCCCAGCTCCCGATGTTCGGCCTGCGGCTGAGCGGGGCCTGGTGGATGGCCGTCCCGATGGTCCTGGCGGGCGTCCTGGCGTTCCTGTCGATCGGGATGGTGATCGGCGCGTGGGCGAAGACGCAGGAGACCGCGCAGGCCGTCACGCAACTGATCGTCCTGCCGATGGCGTTCCTCGGCGGGTCGTTCTTCCCCCTCGAGGCGTCCCCGCAGTGGATGCGGACGCTCTCGTACATCTTCCCGCTGCGATATCTGAACGAGGGGATGCTGAACGTGATGGGACGCGGCCTCGGCCCCATGTCCGCACTGCCGCAAATCGGCGTCCTGCTGGGCGTTGCGATCGTCGGCGCGCTGGTCGCCGTCCGGCTGTTCCGATGGGACGACGCCTAATGTGACGTCGGTCACTAATGGGCCCATTCTGCTGTGGGCGTACGAACAAGCAGGTTGGGAACGTCTGCGTCGGGTTAGATGTTCTCCTAAGTACCGACCCCGAGCATGAGGAAGGTGCCGTGACTGGAGCCCTTGCCCCGACCAAGCCGCTGACCGTCGCCGACCGATGCGACCGCTGCGGCGCCCAGGCCTACGTCCGTGCAGTCCTTGTAGGCGGCGGCGACCTTCTGTTCTGCGCCCACCACGGACGCAAGTACGGAGAGGCGCTTCGCGCCAATGGGGCCGACATTCAGGACGAGACCGACAGGCTCAACGAAACCCCGGCTGCGGCTCGCGAGGACGAGCGGTAGGCCTGTCCATAGAAACGACCCGAGGACGGCGGTCACCGGAGACGGTGGCCGCCGTTCACCTTTCCCAGTCGAGCACTTAGTGTAATTGACTGATCACCATATGCGATTATCGTGGGGGGCGTCGTCTCGCCTTTCAGGAGGAACGTGCATATTCTGCTGCCGCCGTCGGAGAAGAAGGCCACCGCGGGAGACGGTCCGCCGCTCGACCTCGGAACGCTGAGCTTCCCCGGCCTCAACCCCGTGCGCGAACGCGTCCTGGCGGCGCTCGGCGAGACCTGCGGGCGCGACGACGCCGCCGACGTCCTCGGCCTCCCCGCCGGGCAGAAGGACGAGGCCCTCGCCCGCAACCGCGCGCTCCGCGAGGCCCCCGCGCTGCCCGTCGCGCGCCTCTACACCGGCGTCCTGTACGACAACCTGGACCTTCCGAGCCTGGACGAGCGCGCCGCCGCCGACCGGATCATCGTGTTCTCCGGGTTGTGGGGCGCCCTCCGCCTCACCGACCGCGTCCCGCCCTACCGGCTCGCGATGGCGGTGTCGCTGCCGCCCGAGGGCCGCCTCGCCGCCCTGTGGCGTCCCGCCATGCGGGACGCCCTCACCCTCGGCGACGGCCTCGTCGTCGACATGCGGTCCGGGCCCTACGCCTCGGTGTGGAAGGCTCCGCGGCCGGCCGTGGCGGTACGGGTGTTCCGGGAGCGGATCATCGGCGGCGCGCCCAGGCGGTCGGTGGTCAGCCACATGGCCAAGGCGACCCGCGGGAAGATCGCCCACGACCTCCTCGCCGCCGGCG
The DNA here is from genome assembly GCF_042675525.1 of Actinomadura sediminis. NCBI lineage: Bacteria > Bacillati > Actinomycetota > Actinomycetes > Streptosporangiales > Thermomonosporaceae > Actinomadura > Actinomadura sediminis. The sequence continues at coordinate 11,290 of NZ_JBHTJA010000046.1, read as the reverse complement.
CCGACCCGCGAACCCCGGAGGAGCTGCTCAAGGCCGTCGTCGACCTCGGCCACACGGCCGAGCTCAACGACGGCGCCCTGGACGTCGTCCTGCACGACTGACGGGCGGCCCGGCCCCGGCCGGGCACGCGGCGGCGGGCCCGTCGCCCGGGCGAGACGGGCGGGCCGCGGATGATTCCGGGCATGCGAGAGGGCCCCGCCGCGCGGCGGGGCCTTCGCAGGGCCGACTCGGGTCAGTCCGGGTGGTCGTCAGTCCAGGTAGTCGCGCAGGACCTGGGAGCGGGACGGGTGACGCAGCTTCGACATCGTCTTGGACTCGATCTGGCGGATGCGCTCGCGGGTGACGCCGTACACCTTGCCGATCTCGTCGAGCGTCTTCGGCTGGCCGTCGGTGAGGCCGAACCGCATCGAGACCACCCCGGCCTCGCGCTCGCTGAGGGTGTCCAGCACCGAGTGGAGCTGCTCCTGCAGGAGGGTGAAGCTGACCGCGTCGGCCGGGACGATCGCCTCGGAGTCCTCGATGAGGTCGCCGAACTCGCTGTCGCCGTCCTCGCCCAGCGGAGTGTGCAGGGAGATCGGCTCACGGCCGTACTTCTGCACCTCGACGACCTTCTCCGGGGTCATGTCGAGTTCCTTGGCCAGCTCCTCCGGGGTGGGCTCGCGGCCCAGGTCCTGGAGCATCTGCCGCTGGACGCGCGCCAGCTTGTTGATGACCTCGACCATGTGCACCGGGATGCGGATGGTGCGGGCCTGGTCGGCCATCGCGCGGGTGATCGCCTGCCGGATCCACCAGGTGGCGTACGTGGAGAACTTGTAGCCCTTGGTGTAGTCGAACTTCTCGACGGCGCGGATGAGACCGAGGTTGCCCTCCTGGATCAGGTCCAGGAACAGCATGCCGCGGCCGGTGTAGCGCTTGGCCAGCGACACCACGAGCCGGAGGTTGGCCTCCAGCAGGTGGTTCTTGGCGCGGCGCCCGTCCTCGGCGATCCACTCGTAGTCTTCGAGGTCCTCCTCGGAGAGGGCGGGGCCGTCGGCGGCGAGCCGCTCCTCGGCGAAGAGCCCGGCCTCGATCCGCTTGGCGAGCTCCACCTCCTGCTCGGCGTTCAGCAGGGGGACCTTGCCGATCTGCTTGAGGTAGTCCTTGACGGGGTCGGCGGTCGCGCCGGCGGCGGCGATCTGCTGCGCCGGGGCGTCCTCCTCGTCGTCGCTGAGGGTGAAGCCCTCCTCGTCGGACGAGGGCGCGGCGCCGGCCTTGGCGGCGGGAGCCTTCGCGGGCTCCTCCTCCTCGACCTCCGGCGTCTCCTCGGCGTCGGCGGCGGCGTCGACGAGCTCGACCTCGAGGTCGTCGCCCATGTCCTCGAGTTCGACGTCGACGTCTTCCTCGAGCTCGGCGTCCTCGCCGGCCTTCTTCGCCGGGGTCTTGGCGGCGGCCTTCTTGGGGGCCGCCGCGGCCTTCTTGGTCTTGGCGGCGGCCTTCTTCGGCTTCGCCTGCTTGGCGGCCGGCTTGGCGGGCGCCGGCGGGGCCGGGCGCTCGGCCTCGGGGGCCTCGGCCTCGGCGTCGCCGACGACGGCGGTCACCGTGTCGGGCTGCTCCTTGGCCGCGGCGGCCGTCCGGGGCCGGCGCGTCGCGGGCGCCGCGCGCTTGCGCGAACGCTTGGGCGCCGCGGAGTCGGCAGCGCTCACCATGACGATCACACCCTCCTTGCTGACGCTCCGCAGGATGTCACGGCCCGCCGACACCGGAATGTCGGCTTCCTCGAACGTGCGGCGGATGTCGTCGGCATCGAGGCGATTTCCCTGGGACCGTCCACGCTCGATCAGTTGCGCGATGACGTGATCGTGCAGATCTGACGCTTTCGAGGTCGAGCTAGCAGGCGACACAAATACCTCTCGAACGAACGTGTGGCTTGGATATACCCAAGTGCCCTGACGGGCCCGGCCTCACACGGCGTGGGACCTCACACTGGGCGGGACCTCCGGTGCGGACCGCAGCGTACCTGCTCTCACTGGGTCGAGCATTCCGGTACTGCTGCGCTTTCCGCCTCTGATGTCCTACCCGGTAACTCTCCACCTTAGAGGGCGCGGGGCGGTCCTTCGTACGTACGGCTCCGTCTTCGTGACGTCTTCGCGTCGCGTCCGGACGATCTCACGCGGGCTTGGGCGGGACGTGCAGGGCGAGCACGGTCACATCGTCTACCTGCTCGTATCCGGCAAGCATCCGATCGACCAGGAAGTCGACGAGTCTCTCGGGATCTCCTACCACTTCGGGTGGGGCGTCCTCGGCCACGGCGACCAGCTCCTCCAGACCTGCGTGCACCCCACGTCTACGGTTCTCCACAAGTCCATCGGAATAGAAGACGACAGTGTTGCCGGTTTCGATGGAAAAACTTGTCTGCTCTCTCGGGCTGGGCCAGCCGAGCGGCGTCCCGGCCTCCTCCTCGCTGACCTTCGCGGGCGCGTCCGGCGAGATCAGGAGGGGCGGCGGGTGCCCGGCGTTGCTGAACGCGCCGCGCCCGGTCTCGGGGTCGATGACGGCGTACGCGACGGTCGTGAACTGCTCCTCGTCCTCGGTGGCGCTGAACAGCCGGTCGAGCCCGGCGAGGACGGCGGCCGGGCGGGCGTCGTTGAGCGCGAGGGCGCGGAGCGCGTTGCGGACCCGGCCCATGCCGGCCGCGGCGAGGACGCCCTTGCCCATGACGTCGCCGACCGCGACGGCGAGCCGGTCGTCGGGCAGCCGGAACACGTCGTACCAGTCGCCGCCGACCTGCACGTGGCGCGTCGCCGGGTTGTAGCGCGCGGCGAGCACCATGCCGGGCAGCTGCGGCAGGTCGCTCGGCAGCAGGCTGCGCTGGAGCTCCTCCGCGGTCTTGTGCTCGCGCTCGAACAGCAGCGCCCGCTCCACGGCCAGGGCGCACTGGCCGGCGAGGGCCTCCAGGAAGACCCGCTCCTCCTCGGTGATCTCGCGGGGGCGGGTGAAGGAGAACCGCAGCGCGCCGATCGGGGCGCCCGCGGCGAGCAGCGGCAGGCCCACCCAGGCGCGCTCCTCGGTGTGCCGGGCGAACAGCCCCTTCTCGTCGCGGCCGAGCTGGAGGCGGAGGCTGTCGGGGTGCTCGGCCAGGAACGGCCGTCCCTCCCGCACCGCGATCGACATGACCGTCTGGTCGCTGACCTTGATCTCCGCGGCGTGGTCGTGCCCGGCGTCGTCCTCGGCGCCCGGCTGGGACGGCGTGACGATGCTGAGCCGCAGCTTGTCGTCGTCCAGCAGCGCGACGGCGGAGTAGTCGGCGCCGATCGCCGACCGCCCCACCTCGGTGATCACCTGGACGACCTGGGAGACGGTGAGCGCCTCGGCGAGCATCGAGGTGGCCTGCTGGAGCCGGGCGGTGCGCAGCGCGGCGGCCGACAGCTGCTCGGTCAGCCGGCCGCGCATCTCCTCGGCCTCGCGCTGCCCGGTGACGTCGGTGTTGGCGCCGACCCACTCGATGACCGCGCCGCCCTCCCAGATCGGCACGGCACGGACGTCGAAGTGCCGGTAGGCGCCGCTCTTGGTGCGGATGCGGTAGTTCGTCTCGAAGACGCGGTTCTCCTCGACGGCCCCCGCCCAGATCGCCTCGATGCGGGGACGGTCCTCGGGGTGGACGACCGACAGCCAGCCGCCCTCGGCGTACTCGTCGGGCGCCTGGCCGGTGATCGCGCGCCACTCGGGCGCGTCGTCGAGGACCCGGCCGTCCGCGGCGGCCACCCAGACGACCTGCTCCCCGGCCTCGACGAGCGAGCGGTAGCGCTGCTCCTTGCGGCGGACGATCTCCTCGGCGCGGCGGCGCTCGGTGACGTCCAGGACGGTGAGGACGACGCCGGACGGCTCGCCGCCGGGACGTTCGCCGCCGGGGCCGCGCGCGGGCACCCAGGTGCAGGCGAGGACCCGCTCGCCGACGGCCGCGGCGGGCGGCGCGTCCACGGCCCCGCCGGCGGCCTCCGCGGCCGCCGCGGGTTCGGCGGCGGGCGCGGCGTCCGGCGCCGGGACGACCAGTTCGTCGTCCAGCGGGCGGCCTTCGGCGAGGACGGTGCGCAGCGCCGTCTCGAACGCGGTCGCCAGCGGCTCGGGCAGGCACTCGGCGGGGCGGTGCTGCTGCAGGTCGCGGACGGGCCGGCCGAGCAGGGCGGCGAGCCCGTCGCTGGCCCGGCGGCAGCGCAGGTCGGCGTCGTAGAAGGCGAGCCCGCCGGGGGCCTCCTTCAGCAGGGTCGCGTAGAGCGCGGCGTCGGACGCATCCATGGGCTGCTCCTCCACCCCTGAAACGCGGGGATGCGGGACGGACGTCTCAGTGCTCACGGACACCACCTCCGCCCCGAAGATCCCGTACCGCGCGGCAAGTTTTCATCACTATGAGTGAATGGGAGCAGGTTAGCGCTCCCGCCTCCATCACAACACCGGTCGGAGTCAGGTACTCATCATCCCGATGGTTCGCCGCCTACGGAACCCCCGGCGACATCGTCGTCCTCCGGCCATGGGCGACCTCCTCGGGCTCGGGCCGCCGGCCCGCGGCACGCCGGCGGCGCTCCATCGGATCGGCGAGTAGGAGATGTTACGGTGCGCGCGCGCCGAACGATGGGATCTCGGGTCCTTCGGCGAGTCCGCGGGGGCGCGCGGCGCCCGCCCGTCCGCCGGGCCCTATCCGGACGCCTTCGCGGCCTTGGCCGCGGCCTTCATCTGCTGCTTGAACGCGCGGACCTCGGCCAGCGAGTCGGGCCCGGTGATGTCGGCGACGGAGCGGCGCGCGCCTTCTTCTCCGTAGTCGCCTGCGGCCTCGCGCCAGCCGTCCGGGCGGACCCCGTACTGCTTGCCGAGGAGCGCCACGAAGATCTGCGCCTTCTGCTTGCCGTAGCCGGGGAGGGCGTTCAATCGCTTGAACAGTTCTTTACCGTCGGCGACGTCCGTCCACAGCCGCTCGGCGTCCCCGTCGTAGTGCTCCACGAGGTACCGGCACAGTTGCTGGACGCGTTTGGCCATCGACCCCGGGTACCGGTGGACGGCCGGTTTCTCCGAGAGCAGCGCGGCGAACCGCTCGGGGTCGCAGGCGGCGATCTCGCCGGCGTCCAGGTCGTCCGCGCCGAGGCGCTCCATGATGGTGTAGGGGCCGGAGAACGCCCATTCCATCGGCACCTGCTGGTCGAGGAGCATGCCGATGAGCGCGGCGAGCGGGCTGCGCCCCAGCAGTTCGTCGGCCTCGGGCCGCTGTGCGAGATGAACCTTCGTGGCCATGCCCTCAGCTTAGATCTGTCGGAACTCTTACGGGCGGCGGCACGGGCCTGTTCGCGCCCGGACCGTGCTGCCTTAATGGGGGGCGTGAACGAGGAGGATGCGGAAGAAGGCGCACCGGTCGGGCGACGGATCGTCCTGGGCATGCTGGGGCTCGGCGCGGCGGGGGTGGCGGTGGGCGCCTCCCTGCAGGACAGGGTGAGCCAGGCCCTGGCGCCCGTCGGGACGATCCAGAACGTCCTGCCCGCGGCGGGCGGTTTTCGTTACTACTCGGTGACACCGAGCGTCGACCGGCGCACCGCCGCGGCGTACCGGCTGCGCGTCGGCGGGCTGGTGGCGCGGCCCAGGACGTTCCGGATGGCGGATCTCGCGCGGCTGCGCCAGACGGCCCTCACCCGCGACTTCCAGTGCGTGACGGGATGGCGGGTCGCGGACGTGCGGTGGGCGGGCGTCGCGCTGCCCGACCTGCTGGACGCGGTCGGGGTGTCGCCGCGGGCGCGCGCGGTGCGGTTCACGTCGTTCGACGGGGTCTACACCGAGTCGCTGACGCTGGAGCAGGCGCGCCGCCGGGACGTCCTGGTCGCGACGCAGATGGAGGGCAAGCCGGTCACGCACGACCACGGCGGGCCCACGCGCCTTTACGTCGCGCCCATGTACGGCTACAAGTCCCTCAAGTGGCTGGACGGCATCGAATTGACCGAGGAGGTCGAACCGGGTTACTGGGAGAAACGCGGGTACGACATCGACGCCTGGGTGGGGCGGTCGAACGGGCGCGACGATGTCCCCACCTGAGCCGCCCCGGCCTGAGCCGCCCCGGCCTGAGCCGAACCCGCGCGGGCCGGGTTCGGACGGGTCGTCCGTGCAGTGGCTCATGCGGTTCACCAGGGCGGAACGGTCCGTTCATCACGCGACCGCCCTGCTGATGCTGGTGTGCCTGGTGACGGCGGCGCTGCTGTACTTCCCGTTCCTGACGACGCTCGTGGGGCGTCGGGAGACGGTCAAGACCGTTCACGTGTGGTGCGGTTTCGCTCTGCCCGTGCCCATCGTGCTCGGTCTGCTGTCGCGGGCCTTCCGGGCGGACGTCCGGCGGCTGAACAGGTTCGCCCCGCACGACTGGGAGTGGCTGCGGCGCCGCGACCGCCGGGACGTGCGCGGCGGGCGCGGGATCCTGCCGGTGGGGAAGTTCAACGCGGGCCAGAAGCTCAACGCGGCGTTCACCGCCGGCGCGATCCTGCTCATGCTCGCGACCGGGGAGATCCTCACGTTCCCGGGGCCGTGGCCGGACGAGTGGCGGACGGGCGCGACGTTCGTCCACGACTGGCTGTTCCTGATCGTCCTCGCGGTCACGGCCGGGCACCTGTGGATGGCGTTCGGGGACCGGGGAGCGCTCACCGCGATGCGCACCGGGCGCGCCGACCTCGGCTGGGCGCGGCGCCACCACGCGGGCTGGGCGGACGCGGCCGTGAACGACCCGGCGGGGCGGGCGGACGCCGGGCGCGGCGCGGAACGCCCGCGAGCCGGTCCAGAATTTGCGAAACGACCACCCGGCATGCCTTGACTCTCCCCGCAAAAAGGCTGGAATGGGACATCGAGGCAAGGTGTGGGCGGGTCGACCGCGCGCAGGTGATCGGCGCGGGCGGCCGGTGCGCGCCGCGCCTCGCCCGGCGGGCCGTCCCCGTCCGCCGGAACCCCGTGCGCGGAGGTGTGCGCAGATGCCTGCACAGTTGCCTGCACTGGCCGGTCACCGGAGCGACGCGCTCGCCCGCCGGCTCTCGGACGAGTTCGCGAACGTCTCCCCGGACGCCGTGCACCGCTGCGTGGCGGACGTCCAGGCCCGCATGTCCCACCTCGGTCTCGAGCCCACGCCGCATCGCGTCGAGCGGATGGCGCGCGAGCACCTCACGGGCATGCTGAAATCCGAGCCTCCCTCGGGACGTCTCCCGGGCGGCGCCGACGGCTGAACCGACTCCGCCGAACCGCCTCCGCGTTCCGGAGACCGGCCGCCCGGAATCTGACAAGCTAGGGGCGTGACTCCCCGCAGCCGCCACCGCTCCCCCGGGGAACCGGCGCAGCACGCGCCCTCCGGCGAGGTCGCGGAGATCTTCGACGGCATGCTCCACCACGCCCGCGAACTGCTGGCCGTCCGCAGCCCCCTGGACGCCGAGCTGATCGTCAGCGAGATCCTCGGGTCGTGGTGGGGGCACCGCGTGCCCGGCGGCGACGTCGAGGAGGTCATCGGCGAGGCCCTGATCGGGCACGCCGAACGGGCCGCGACGCCCGCCGCGCTCGCCCTGCTGACCGGCGTCGCCTACCTGGGCACGCCCCGGCAGGCCGCACTGGCCGAGCGCGCCGCCCTCGGGCTGATGCGGCGCGGCGTCGCCCGTCCCGGCTGGGCCGACCGGGTCGGGACGGTGACGCCCGAGCAGTGCTTCGTGTCCCGCGACGTCTACGGCGACCAGGACTCGATCGTCTGCGTCTACTCCTACGGCGACGCCGAACGGCACGCGCTCGTCGTCCTGGTCGACCGGACGAAGGCCGAGACCGTCCCGGACCCGGGCGAGGCGCCGGGCGCGCGCCGCGGACGCCCGCCCGCGTGCGGGATGGTCCGGGACGCGTGGGTGTCGTCGCGGGTCGACAAGCTCCTCGACCACTGCCGCACGGAGGGCCGCGACAACCCGCTGATGCGGTTCGAGCAGCTCGACCCCCGCGACACCAAGGCACTGCTGCAGAGCGCCCTCGAACTCACCGACGCCGTCGACGACCCGCCCGTGAACGACAACTTCGGGTCGTACCACGCGTTCGTCCGCGCGCGCGCCGGGATCCTCCCGCCCGGCGGGCGGCTCCCGCAGCCCCCGGTGTACGGGCGGGACCGGCGCGCCACGCTCGCCGCGCGGTTCCTCGCGTCCGACGAGGCCGAGGAGCTCTCCGACCGCTCCGCCGCGAGCCGCTGCGTCGACCGGATCATCGAGTACGGCTGCGCGCACGACTTCGGCCGCCCGCTGCGGGTCAGCCCCGTCAAGTGCGAGATGTTCCTGCTCGACTGGCTGCCGCGCAAGGTCCTGCTGTCCCCGAGCGAGCAGGAGGCCGCACCGCACGTGCTGGCCGCGTGGGTGCGGTGGGCGGGGCGGCGCACCGGCCTGCCCGAGGAGGGCGTCCGCGCGACCCTGGACGCCGTCTGGGACGCCACCGCGACGTTCGCCGACGCCTACCGCGACCCGTCCGTGTTCGGCCTCGACCGCGAGATCGTCGGCCGCCTGCTGCCCGACGGCGACCTCGAGGCGCTGCCCCGCCGCGCGTTCGCGCTGCCGTTCCTGACCGGCACCCACCGCAGCTCGGGACGGCACGGCGCGATCGACCTGTCGGCCCTCGACCCGTCCGACCCGGACGACCGCCGCGTGATCCTCGAGTTCGAGCATCCCAGCGCGGGCGACGAGCACCTCGACGCCCACGAGCGCGTCACCGCCCGGCTCTGGGACGGCGACCCGCCCGAACTGTGGGAGACCGCCCAGGCCCTCCTGGACGACGGCTGGCCGCGGCACGAGATCCTGCACCGCCTCATCGACGTCCTGGACGACCACGACGGCGACCCGCGGGCCCTCCGCGACGCCCTGCGTGGGCTGCGTCACGAACCCCCGCCGGGGTGACGCGCCGGTTTGCGCGCGGCGGCCCCTGCGACAATCATCGGTTTCCGGGCACGGTCTCCAGGGGGCGAGAGACCGGCCCCCGGCCGTAGGGAGTGATCTTGTTGGAGTGGTCCGAGTTCGGCCGGCGGCTGGCGCGCGAGCTGGCGGCGCTCGAACGGGACACGATCCTCATCGTGCGCGAGCGGGACGAGAGCCGGCACTACGTCCAGGCCATGCGCGAGCCCGACCGGCTGTACGCCGAGGCCGTCAGCAACAACTTCCTCGTCGGCCCGCTGCTGCTCACGCCCGCCGACGAGGAGGTCATGAGCGAGGCCGGCTGGCGGCCGCCCGCCGACCCGGCCCCCCGCAACTGGTGGACCGAGCTGCCCGGCGGCGGCCTGCCCGGCGACTTCGCCCGCCTCGCCGACGTGATGGTCACCGCGCTGCGGGACGTCCAGGGCGTGCGGCGCCCGTCCGAGCTGGTGTACGAGTCGTTCCACCGGCACGGCACCGGGCTGATCGAACTGCCCGGCTTCGGCATCGACATCGCCGACCCGTCCCGGGTCACCCGGCGCCGCGACGCGTACCCCGACGCCGCGGTGGAGGCGTCCGCGGGCGCCGTCCCCCCGGCCGGGGGGCTGCTGGGCGCCGACTCCGACGGGCTGGAGCCCCTCCTCGCCGAGGCCAAGGAGCGCGGCGACCACGGCGCGTACTTCTCGCTGCTGGGCCGCGCCGACCTCGTCCTGCCCGCCACCGGGCCCGCCGTGGAGGACCCCGACCGCGCCGAACTGCCCACGGTCACCATCGGCACCGGCACCTACGTCACCGTGTTCACCTCCCCCGGCGCCCTCGCCCGCACCGGCGACCGCCACCCCGGCCTGTACCGGCGGACGTCCTTCGCCGCGCTGTCGGCCGGCTGGCCCGACCCGTCCTGGCAGCTCGCGATCAACGCGGGGCTGCCGAGCGAGGTCCTCCTCGACGTCACCGCGCTCGCCCGGCTCAGCGCCGAGCACGGCTCGCCGTCGGTGAACGGCGAGCAGGAGGTCCCGCAGACGACGATCGACGCCTACTCCGTCGAGGACCTGCAGAAGGCCCTCGACGCCGGCACCCCCTACTTCGACGCCGTGCCCGAACCGGAACCGCTCGGCGCGCCGCCCCGCGTCGCCGAACCCGCGGGCGTCCCGATCCGGCCGCCGCACGGCACCCGGCTCTGGCGGTGGAACGGCGCCAACGACCAGGCCCCGGTGGCCGTCTACGACGCCATCGGCGGCGTATGGGCGCCCGCCCGCGCCGACGCCGTGCCCGCGCCCCGCTCCGACTGACGGTCCGCGCGGCGCGGCATTCCGCTAACGTCTTACTACCGCCGGGTACGGCGGTCCCCGCCCCCACGGACGTGAGAGTGGACCCGAGTTGGACTGGAACGACTTCGCCAAACGGCTGACCCTGGAACTCTCCCGGCTCCCCGTTGGGTCGTTCATCATCGTGCAGGCGCCGTCCGGCATGCCCTACGTGCAGGCGATGCGCGGCGACGAGGGCGTGGACGCCGAGGCCGTCGGCAGCGCCTTCCTCCCCCGCCCCCTCGGCCACCTGCAGGAACGCCGCCTCCGGTCGCTCGGCTGGGAACCCCCGGACGACGCGCGGCGCCGCAACTGGTGGGACCACTTCGACGTCCGCGAACCGGGCCGCCGCGACCGCGACGGCCGCGCCGCCGCCGAACGCCTCGAAGCCTGCGCGATGCTCGCGGGCCGCATGGTCGGCGCGTTCCGCGACGTCTACGGCATCGACTCCCCGCTCGAACTCGTCTACCAGGCCGCCCGCATCGGCAAGGACGGCGGCCCCCTCGCCCTCCCGGGCCTCGGCATCCCCGTCGCGCTCCCCGACGGCGGCGAGCGCCCCGCCGAACGCCCGTCCGGCTCGGCCCTGGAGACCGCCCTCGCCGACGCCCGCGAACGCGGCGACCAGCGCGGGTACCTCGAGCTCCTGGCCCGCGCCACCCTCTACCTCCCGGCCCCCGGCGACGCCGGCGCCGCCGACCCGCAGTACGCGACCGCCCAGTTCGGCGACGGGACCTTCATCCTGGCGTTCACCTCCCCCGAGGCGATGGAGCGATCCCTGCAGGGCCAGGCCGTCCACCACCGGGAGGCGTCCCTCGCCCGCCTCGCCCGCCACTGGCCGAACCCCCGCTGGCAGCTCGCCGTCAACCCGGGCCTGCCCAGCGCCTCGTACCTGGACGCCAACGCCCTGTTCGAGCCCGAACGCCCCGACCCCCCGCGCCCGTCCCGCCGCACCCGCAAGCCCGGCCGCCGCCGCGCCTCCCGCGAGACCCCCGCCGATCCCGTGCCCACCCAGGCCCCACCGCCCGAAGCCCCCGGCGCGCCGCCGTGCCCGCTCCGCGGCCCACCCGGCGCCAC
>NZ_JBHTJA010000045.1:0-54806 GCF_042675525.1 Actinomadura sediminis | reverse complement strand
AGCGCGCGCAGCACCTCCGCGATCTCCCGGACGGCCCGGACGAGCACGGCGCGTCCGTCCGGGACGGCGGCGGGCGCGGTGCGGGCCAGCATCAGGCAGGCGGCGCCGAGCAGGCCGAGCCGGTCCGCGTGCTCCACCTCCCTGGCCGAGTGCCCGCCGCGCAGGCGCCAGGCCAGGGAGAACCGCGGCAGCGTGGTGGTGGCCCGCCGCATGCGGTCGACGTCGCCGACGCGGTCGTCCGGGTCGCGCAGCGTCTCGATCGCCTCCGCGGCGAGCCGGCCGCCCCGCTCCCCCGCGTCCCCGGGCGCCAAGGCGCGCGCCACCGCCTCCAGACCGGCGGCCGCCCAGTCCAGCGCCGCCGTCTCCGCGCGCCGGAGCAGCGCGACCGGTTCGGGCGTGAACAGCAGCTGCGTGAACACGAGCGCGACCCCGGCGCCGATCAGCGCGTCGACGATCCGGTACACCCCCAGCTGGTCGTCGCCCACCCCAACGGTCAGCACCGCGCCCGCCGCCGCCTGCGCGATGACGAGCCGGTTCTCGCCGAGCGCGGCGGCCAGCGCCGTCGCGACGAACACCGCCGCCGCCATGCTCGCCGTGCCGCCGCCCGGCCCGATGAGCGTCAGCTCCCCCACGCCGATCCCGAGGATCACGCCGGTGAGCAGGTGCAGCGCGTTCACCCCGCGCCGCCCCCGGGCGGCGTTCAGCGCGATCACCGCGGCGATCGGCGCGAAGAACGGCTGCCGGGCGCCGCCGACGGCGTCGGCGATCGTCCACGCGACGACGGCGGCCGCCGTCTGCTGCGACAGCGGCCAGAACGCGCCCGCCAGCCGGTGCAGGGCCGCGGCGCCCGCCGCGCGCAGGCGGGCGCCCGGGTCAGCCGCCGCCGGCGGCATGCTCCGGCGGACGGCGCCCGAAGCGGCGCTGCAGGTCGGCGTCGATCTCCGCGTAGTCGCGGTGCTTGGTCTCCGGGACGTAGCGGGCCACGAACAGCAGGCCGAGCAGCGAGATCGCGGCGAAGATCCAGAAGGTCTCGCCCTGCCCGATCAGGTGCGCGATCGGCAGGAACGCGAGGCTGACCGCGAAGTTGGACGCCCAGTTGACGGCCGTCGACGCGCCGGACCCCGCCGCGTGGACCCGCGCGGGGAAGATCTCGCCGATCATGGTCCAGAAGACCGGCCCCAGGCCCCCCGCGTACCCGGCGATGTAGAGCACCATGAACACCAGCGCCAGCTCCGACGACCAGTCCGCCACGAACGCCAGGCCGAGCAGGACCATGGTCACCGTCATCACGGCGAGCGACACCAGCATGAGGCGGCGCCGGCCGGCGCGGTCGATGGCACGGATCGCCACGATCGTCATCAGCAGGTTGATGACGCCGATGGCGATCGAGTAGAAGATCGCGTTCGACGCCGTCAGGCCGGTCTGCTCGATGATCGTCGGCGCGTAGTAGATGATCGTGTTGATCCCCGCGAACTGCTGCAGGGCCGCGAGCCCGAGCCCGACGACCAGCGCCGGGCGGACGCGCGCCCCGAGCAGCGCCCGCGCCCCCCTCTCCCGCGGCTCGTGCCGCTCCGCCTCCTCGCTCGCCCGCCGCTCGTACCGCTCGATCAGCCGGTCGGCGGTCGCCGTGTTGGTGACCGAGGCGATCAGTTCCCGGCACTGGCCGCGCCGCCCCTGCTCGAGCAGCCACACCCCCGACTCCGGCAGGACGAGCACCGCCGCGACCACGATCACGAACGCCGGGATCGCGCCGACCGCGATCATCGCGCGCCAGTCCCCGGCGCCGGAGAACGCGAGGTTGACCAGGTACGCCGCCAGGATCCCGGTCGTGATCATCAGCTGGTTGAGGGTCAGCAGGCGGCCCCGGATGTCCTTCGGGGAGATCTCCGACAGGTAGATGGGAACGGTCGCGGACGCGGCCCCGACCGCGAGCCCGAGGATCAGCCGCCCCGCCAGCAGCGTTCCGTAGCCGGGGGCGAACACGGCGATCACCGTGCCGACCAGGAACACCAGCCCCTCGACCTCGAGCGCCCGTTTCCGGCCGAACCGGTCGGCGATGCGGCCGGACGTCAGCGCGCCCACCATCGCCCCGAGCACCAGCACGCTGACGACGCTGCCCTGCTGGAAGGAGTTCAGGCCGAAGTCCGGCCGGATGAACAGCAGCGCCCCGGAGATCACCCCGGTGTCGAAGCCGAACAGGAAGCCGCCGAGGGCGATCAGGACGCCCCACGTCCAGATCTTGCGGAGGCCGGCGGGCGGGACCTCCGCCAGCGGACCCTCGCGCACCGGAGCGCTGGAGAACCCCTGCATGCTCGCTTCCCTCCCGGCCGGGACCGCCGATCGGCGCCGATGCCGATCACCGGACGTCCTCCCCCGGCCTTCCCCCCGTCGCCCTTCGCGATCTCGAGCTTCAGCAAAATGATCGTGACGTCGCCCGTTCACCGGCTCCGGCCGAGAGAGGGCGGCGGTATCGGCGGTCAAATGGACCATCTACGGGCGATGATTGTGCACAGAACCTAAATCCACCGGTTGTTCGTGGAGGAGTACATGACGGGCGGTCTTCGAAAGTCATGCAGGTCGGCGTGATGTTTGAGCACCAAATTGCGTAGGCGCACCCCGTTCAGCACACTGGCGTTGAAGATCTCCACCCCCCGACCGTGCGCGAATGCGCACTGCAAGGAGACGTTTCTCGGTGAAGTTCAGCTATGCCATGCTCCCCGACTACCCGGTCGCGGAGTCGCTGGCCTCCATCAAGCTCGCCGACGAGCTCGGGTTCCACGCGGTGTACGCCGCCGACGAGCCGTGGCACAAGGACCTGTGGCTGCTGTTCGCCGCGGCCGCGGCGAGCACCTCGCAGATCCGCATGGGCCCGTCGGTGTCGGCGGTGACGCTGCGCGAGCCGTCCCTGATCGCGCAGGCCGCCGCGACGCTGGACGAGCTCACCGGCGGCCGCGCGGAGGTCGTCCTCGGCAGCGGCAACTTCGGGGTCCTCGCCCAGTACAAGATCGACTGGGCTCGGACGAAGCCGCTCACCCGGGTGAAGGAGGCCGTCGCGGTCGTCCGGACCCTGCTGGACGAGGGCACGATCACCCGCGACGGCGAGTTCTACTCCTACGACGGCCTGTTCACCTTCGCGCGTCCGGTGCAGGAGCGGCTGCCCGTCAAGATCGGCGCGATGCGCGGGCCGAAGTCGTTCGAGGCGGCCGGCGAGCTGTCCGACGGCGTGCACCACGCGCTCAGCTACTCGCGCGGCGCCTACGAATACGCGGTCGAGCACTTCCGGGCGGGCGCCGAGCGCGCGGGCAAGGACTGGCGGTCGCTCGACATCGGCGCCTGGGTGGTGTTCGCGGTCGGCCCGGACTCGGCCGCGGCCAAGGAGTCGGCCCGCAGCATGGTGGGCCTCTACGCGTCGGCGATGCCGCCCGAGCAACTGGAGCGCAACGGCGTCGACCCGGCGGACATGGCACCGATCATCGAGGCGATCGGCGCGGGCGACCTCGCCAAGGGCATCGAGCTGACCACGCCGGAGATCACCGAGAAGCTGTCCCTGTCGGGCACCCCGGAAGAGGTCCGCGCCAAGATCGAGCGCGACATCGCGCCGACCGGCGTCAACCACATGATCTGCGCGATCACGGACCCCGGCCTGGTGAAGTCGTTCACCGGCCGCGACCTCACCGGCGTCCCGGACGTGGACGGCCAGCTCCGCCTGATCCACGAGCACCTGATGCCCGCGTTCGCGTAACGGCCGCGCCACGGGGGTCATCGCCCCGCGGGTCCTCCCCCGCCGTTGCGGACGGAGGAGGACCCGTCCGGGGTCGCTCCCGTGCTCGCCGCCCGGGCGAACCGCCCCGGTGCGGATCCTCACCCGGCGGGCACCGTCGCGGCCGCCCGCCGGCCGTCCGGCGGCGGAGCGGCGGTCAGTCCTCCAGCAGGGCGCGCATGCGCTCGATCTCGGCCGCCTGGGTGGACTGGACGTCGCGGGCCATCTCCTGGACCGTGACGTCCGTCCCCTTGTCCAGGACGTCGTCGACCATGGTGATCGCGCCCTGGTGATGGGTGATCATCAGCTTCAGGAAGAGCTCGTCGAACGCCGCGCCGCGCGCGCCCCGGAGCCGTTCGAGCTGCTCCGGCGTGGCCATCCCGGCCATGCGGGCCGTGTGCCCCGCCCCGTGGTTGCGGCCGTGCGCCTTCAGGACGGCCTCGGGGTTCTCCTCGAGCCACGAGCGCATGACGTCGATCTCGATCTTCTGCGCGGTCTCGATGCGGGAGGCCAGCGACTTCACCCGCTCGTCGGACGCCCGGGACGGCGCGAGCGCGGACATCTCCAGCGCCTGCGCGTGGTGCGGGATCATCATCTGGACGAACCCGACCTCGGCCGCGGTCGGCGGCGCGGCCTCGCGCGGGCCGGCGACCCGCGTCTCGTTGGGCTCGCCCGGACGGTCGGGGACCAGCACGGTCCGCGGCGGCGCCGCCTCGGGCTCGTCCTCGCCGCCGAAGAACGCCAGTGCCCCGGCGGCCAGCAGGACCACCGCGCACACCAGCACGATCCGATGCCGCATCGCACCTCCCACGTCCAGCCCGAACCGTACCCACAGAGCAGTCCGCCGCAAAAGGGCCTTTGATCTCTAGAGGCTTACATTTGCGTTCAGACCTATGCACGGGCCGCAAAGCGCTACATACTCCGGAAGATCAGCACCTGTACGCCGGGGGACGTGTAGACAAAGGAGTCAGGGGTGGCGCCAGTTCCCATGCGAAGAACCAGACGCAGGACCCTCGTGGGTGCCCTTTCGGGCATCCTCCTGGTGATGTCGGCCGTGCTCGTGCCGTCGGCCTCGGCCGACGGCGTCCCGGGCGGGGACGAGATCGTCAAGAGCCGGAACATGCACCACGTGGCGAACATCCCCAAGCAGGGACCGCTCGCCGCCGCCAACGCCTACGGCTCGGACTGGGCGTTCAAGGGCCGCTACGCGTTCGGCGGCAACTACGAGGGCTTCACGATCTACGACATCAGCCGGCCCAAGCGGCCGAAGGTCGTCACGGTCGTCCACTGTCCCGGCTCCCAGAACGACGTGTCGATCGCCGGGAACCTGCTGTTCCTGTCGACCGACAGCTCGCGGAGCGACGACTCGTGCCGGTCCGTGCCCAAGCCCGCGACGGAGAAGTCGTCGTGGGAGGGCATCAAGATCTTCGACATCAGCGACGTGCGCAACCCGCGCTACGTCAAGGCCGTCGAGACCAAGTGCGGCTCGCACACCAACACCCTCGTCCCGGGGAAGCGCGGCACGGCCTACATCTACGTGTCCTCGTACTCCCCGAACGACACCTACCCCGACTGCAAGACCCCCCACGATCTCATCTCGATCGTCAAGGTCCCGCTGAAGGATCCGCGCGCGGCGCACGTGGTGGCCGAGCCGGTGCTGTTCCCGGACGGCGGCAACCCCGGTGACCCGCCGGGCACGCCGTGGCCGAACGAGACCCGCGCCACGTCGGGCTGCCACGACCTGACCGCCTACCCCGACAAGGACCTGATGGCCGGGGCCTGCATGGGCGACGGCGTGCTGTTCGACATCTCCGACCCGGTCAAGCCGCGCACGATCACCAGCGTGCGCGACGACGAGAACTTCGCGTTCTGGCATTCGGCGACGTTCAACAACAGCGCCACCAAGATCGTCTTCACCGACGAGCTGGGCGGCGGTTCGGCCGCCACCTGCAACGCGGAGGTCGGGCCGGAGAAGGGCGCCAACGCCATCTACGACATCGTCGGCAAGGGCGATGCCCGGAAGCTCGAGTTCCGCAGCTACTACAAGATTCCGCGCCACAACGCCGACAGCGAGAACTGCGTGGCCCACAACGGCTCGCTGATCCCGGTCAAGGGCAAGGACATCATGGTGCAGTCCTGGTACCAGGGCGGCATCTCGGTCATGGACTTCACCGACTCCCGCAACCCCAAGGAGATCGCCTGGTTCGACCGCGGCCCGTGGGCGGACGACCTGAGCACCCTGGCCGGCACGTGGTCGACGTACTACTACAACGGCTACATCTACTCCAACGGCATCCAGCGGGGCTTGGACGTCATCGACATCCGTGACCACCGCACCAACAAGGCCAAGCGCGTCCGGCTCGACGAGCTGAACGCCCAGTCGCAGCCGAACTACTTCGACTGATCCGGTTCGACTGATCCGGTTCGATTGATCCGGCGGGACGGGTCCCCGGCCTCGCGGAGCACGGTGCTCCGCCGGGCCGGGGACCCGACCTCGTGCGAGGACGGGCCCGGCCGGACGGTCGGGTCGACGCGCCCGCCCGGCGAGGGACGGGCCTCGTCGTCCCCGGTCACCGGCCGCGCACGGCGGTGCGCGCCGGGCGCCGGACGTCCGCGGGCGGATCGTCCGTCGACGATCGTTCGGCGGTGGCCGCGGGGCGGGACAGGGCGGGGGCGAGCCAGCGGTCGAGCAGGGCGCGGAGCCGGGCCTCGTCGTGCGGCGGCTCGCCGGGGTGCTGCAGGAGGGACGTCAGCAGCCGCATGATGATCTCGGCCAGGCCGTCCAGGTCGTCCTCGCCGATGCCGGCGGCCGCCCAGTCGACGGGGTAGCGCTGGAGCATCCGCGCGCCGTAGGCGATGGTGTCCCCGGTCGTGGCGCCGCGGCCGAAGGCGCTCGCGTCGCCGAGCCGCAGCAGGAGGCTCAGGCGCGGGTCGGCGGGGATGGTCCGCACGCAGAAGACCATGCCCTCCACGACGGCCTCGGCCGGGTCGGTGACGCCCTGGAGGTGGGCGATCAGCCGATCGACGAACGACTCGGCGCCCTGCGCGGCCACCTCGCCGATGATGTCGCTGATGCGGCCGAAGTGCCGGTACACGGTCTGGCGGGTGACGCCGAGCTCGTTCGCGACGTCGGACAGGGTCGTCTTCGCGACGCCGTGCCTCTCGATGCAACGGACGGTCGCGTCGACGATGCGCTGCCGGGCCTCGGCGTCCGACGCGGGTGGCCGCCCGGCCCAGCCGTGGTGCCCCATGGCCTTAGGATCGCACAGGCCCGGCCGTCCGCCGTCCGGTCGCGCGGAGCGCGAGCGCGATGAACGCGGACGCGGCGACGGCGCACGCCACGACGTACCAGAGGCTGCCGACGGGCGTGCCCTGCTCGGTGACGCCGTGGTCCGCCCCGAAGTACGCCGGCAGCGCGGCCAGCCAGAGGACGGCGTGGACGCCGAGGAACAGCGCCGGGTAGGTGCGCGCGAACAGCGGCGACGCCGCCGGGGACGGCGCGGCGCGCGTCGCCCGCCGGGCGTCCGCGAGCAGCCAGAGTCCGATGATCCAGACCAGGGCGAGTTCGGCCCCGAGGACGGCCCGCTGGATCCACAGCACCTCCTCGCCGCGGAAGGCGCCGCTGGGAGCGCTCACGATGATCATCGCCAGCGGCGTCGCGGCCCCGGCGACGGCGGCGCGCCAGGCGATCCGCGGGCCGCCGAGCGTCGCCGGCCCGTCCTTCCCGCCGGTCAGCCGGACCACGAGGTAGGTCATCGCGCCGAAGGAGACCGAGGCGAACAGGAGCATGCTGTTCATCGGGACCGAGGCGAGCGCCGGCTGGTTGATCATCTCGTTCTCGGGGTTCCACGCCCACCACTTCAGCTGCGGCCCGAGGTGGTCGAAGATCTCGTAGAAGACCTGGCAGGCGAACGCGACCGCCAGCGAGCCGACCAGCGGCCCGCGCCGCGCGAAGACGCCCAGGACGCGGACCAGTTCGTAGGCGAGCTGTGACAGCGCGGGGTAGAAGGCCACGATGTAGAGCGGCAGCCGGTCGTACATGAACTGCACGGTGAACACGTTGTGGGAGAAGATGAACCCGACGTGCTCCTCCAGGCCGAACCACTCCGGGAAGTAGAGCGGCGGCTCGATCACGGCCAGGTAGACGACCGAGGCGAACCACAGCGTGATGTTGGCCGGGTCGCCGTCGCGGCGCCACCGCCGCCACGCGTGGACGAGGGCGAACACCGCGCCGCCGACGACGAGCAGCTCGAGGACCGGCATGGTGCCGTTCTCGAGGCCGAACGGGTTGCGGAGGTCGACCACGGGTTCGGCGTCGTGGCAGGAGAAGCCGAGTCCCTCGGCGAGCCGCCCGGCGGCCGGGCCGCAGGTGTTGTCCATGCGTCGCTCCTCGGGTCAGGCGTCGACGAGGCCGGTGCCGGCGGACGATGACCGGGCGGACCGCGCGTAGCCGGTGAAGTCGGTGCCGGGCGGGTCCTGCTTCTCGTCGAATCCCCCGGGGACGACCGTGCGTCCCAGCCGCCGGCGCACCTGGTAGCGGACGATGCCGAACCAGAACCGGGGATCGAGGGCCATCTCCCGGAGCGACTTGTCGAGGTTGAACACCTCGGCGAACGTCCGCTCGACGTAGGCGTCCTCGCGGCTCGCGGCGTTGACGGCGTTGAAGACCGGCCAGCTGAACCGCGCGGTCAGCCTGCGCCGCCAGGGGGCGGCGACCTCCGTGCCGGTGGCGAAGTCGTACGCCTGGTCACGGGCCATCGCGAGCATCCACGGCACGTCGAGGGACGCCTTCTGCCGGTCGAGGAACGCGCGGAAGAAGGCGGGGTCGAGGGCGTCGCGGCCGCGCAGCAGCTCGGCGAGGATCAGCGCGGAGCGGGCGGCCGAGCTCATCCCCTGCGCGTAGAACGGGTTGAAGGCGCAGATCGAGTCGCCGATGCAGACCAGCCCGGCCGGAGGGGTGTCGAGCAGGTCGAAGCGGCGCCACTTGTTGCCCGTCGACCGGGTCAGGTGCACCTCGGACGTCGGCGTGCAGGCGCGCGCCGCCCGCCCGAAGGCGGTGGCCCGCACCCGGTCGACCGCGGCCTCGAACGCGTCGGTGTCGCGCGGCATCCGGATGCCCCACGACCCCATGCACACGATGGCGCGGTCGCCCTCGATGGGGAAGAAGTTGCTGAGGAACTCGTGCTCCTCCGGACGGTCGCCGCGGTCCTGGGACGGCGTGACGACCAGGTGCTTCCACCACCACGACTCCGGGCGCCCGTCGGCGGGCGGCAGGTCGTACCACCGCGAGGCGTAGGTGACCTTGGCGTCGAGCGTCTTCTCCGGCGGCGCGGGCCAGCCGGCCGCGGCGAGCCAGCCGGTCACCTGGGAGCCGCGCCCGAGCGCGTCGACGACCAGGTCCGCGGCCAGCCGGCCCTCGCCGCCGGCGGTTCGGTACTCGACTCCCTCGACGCGCCCGCGGGCGGTGCCGCCCCCGGTGGCACGAAGCCCGGTGACGGTCACGCCCTCGCGGATCTCGATGGCGGGCAGCTCGCGGACCTTGTCGCGCAGGACCCGCTCGATGAGCACGCGGGAGCCGTAGATCATCGTCATCGATCCCGACTTGCGCGGCGCCCAGCCGTCGTTCTCGCAGTACGCGGCGTCCATCGACGGCATCAGGCGCATCCCGCCGGCGGCGATCAGCGCCTCCTCGAAGCCGGGGAAGATCTCGCCGATCGCGCGCCGCCCGGAGTTGAGCAGGAAGTGCGGGTGCTTGCTCTGCGGCACGCCCCTGCGGTGCTCCGCGCCCGGCGGCAGCCGGTCCCGCTCCAGGACGATCACCTCGTCGAAGTGCCGCGCGAGCACTCCGGCGGCGCACAGGCCCGCCACGCTGCCGCCGAGCACCACGGCCGTCCGTCCCCGCATCCCGCTCACCCCTCATTCATACAGATTATGAGTGAATGTATGATCGGGGCGTGGGCGGGTCAATAGCCCGGACCGAACCGGCTCGTGAGGCGGTGGATCCTCTCCGGGCGCCCGCGGAGGACGCCGAGCCCGCCCGGCGAACGGACGGCGAGCGGGGTCAGGCCGGGTGCCCCGGTTCCATGGCGGGCAGCGAGCGGAAGGTGAGCGGCGCGGTTTCGACGTCGACGGCCACGTCGATCGGGGCGAGCAGGAGACCGACGTGGTCGCCGAGGTCGGCGCGCGCCACGATCCGGCCGACGAGACGGCGCCGGGCCCCGGCGAGCAGCGGCACGCCTTCGGGGCCCGGCCGCCAGGAGCAGCGGGCGAACTTGTCGACCTCGTCGCCGGTCCGCGTCCCGAACAGGGCCGCGAGCCGCTGCTGGTCCTCGTCCCGGCCGAGGACGTGGACGGCCAGGACCGTCGCCGCCTCGGCCACCCGGTACGTGTGGTTGCGGCGGGACAGGCACACCAGGAACCGGAACGGGTCGATGCTGGTCTGCGTGGCGAACCCGACCAGGCAGCCCGCCCGCGTCCCGGTGCCCGCGTCGACGGCGGTCACCACGAACATCGGGTAGTCGAACCCGGCGACGAACTCATCGCTGTCCACCCGGGCAGCCTACGGCCCGTTCGCGGCGGGGGCCGGTCGCGCGCGCCGTTCGCCCGCCACCCGAGTGCACGTTCCTCCCCGCCGGCGCGGGGGAAGGCTGGGCATTACGGGACACGGCGGCTGACCGGGGGTAGGCAATGGACGACGCCTGCGGGGAAGGGACCGGCGGGCTCGCGCTGGAGGCGTTCGATCCCGCGCCTGTCGCGATCGCCCTGACCAGCGGGCCGCGGCATCGCCTCATGTACGCCAACGCCGCCTACCGGGCGTACTTCGGCGGCCGTCCGCTCGGGGAACCGGTCCAGGAGGCGTTCGCCGACCTGGCCCGGCCGGAGTGCCCCGATCTGTTCGACCGGGTTCTGGCCACCGGGGAGGCGATCACCCTCGCCGAGTCGCGGCTGAAGGTCGGCCCGGGCGGCGCCGGCCGTGGAGAGCGGTTCTTCACCTTCAGCCTCTCCCGGTTCCGCGAGGAGCCGCCCGGGGTGATGGTGATCGCGGTGGACGTCACCGAGCGGGTCGCCGCGACCCGCCGGGCGGTCCGCTCGGCCGAGGAGCAGCACCGGTTCCGGCGCAGATTCGAGAGCCTGGTCCAGGTCGCCGGGACGAACGCGCCGATCATGTGGGTGACGGGACCGGCGGGCGGGGTCATCGAGCCGAGCCCGGGCTGGGAGCGGGTGACCGGGCAGAGCTGGGAGGAGTTCCGTGGCAACGGGTGGCTGCGGGCGCTGCATCCGGACGACCGCGAGGCGGCGAGACGGTCACGGGACGAGGCCCGCCGGGAGGGGCGTCCCTGGCGGTTCGTGTACCGGCTGCGCACCGTCGACGGCGAGTACCGGCATTTCGAGGTCCGCACCGCGCCTGTCTACCAGGACGGCGCCCTGATCGAATGGATCGGGGCCTGCACCGACATCGAGCAGCAGTGGCGGGAGGAACGCCGCCGGGAGCTGATCGACCGCGCCGCCGCCGCGATCGCCGAGAGCTCCGGGCTGCCGGAGATGTTCGGGGCGCTCGCCGACGTGCTGGTCCCGGCGCTCGCCGACGGCTGCGGCGTGCACCTGCTGCCGAACTTCAGCGACCGTCCCGAGGGCGCCCCGGTCGTCGCCCAGCGCGTCGCCACGGCCGCGCAGGACGGCATGCCGCGCCAGCCGCCGCTCGGCTTCGAGCGGTTCGCCGCCGACAGCGGGTTCACCCGCGCGGTGGAGCGGCGCCGCCCGCTGCACCGCACGTTCCCGTCGGGCGAGCCCCCGGCCGGGGTGCTGCCGGAGAGCACCACCACCTGGCTGAAGCGGGCCGGTGCCAACAGCGTCGTGCTGATGCCGGTGGTCGTCGACGGCGTCGTGGCGGCCGCCGTCACCGCCGCCCGATGCGGCGACCGCGCCCCCATGACCCCCGAGGACGTCGACCTGATGCGGCAGCTGTTCGACCACACCCACGACGCCCTGAGCACCGCCGTCCAGGCCCACCGGACGCAGCAGGTGGCGCTCGCGCTCCAGGACGAACTGCTCGCGGAGCCGCCGCGCCTCACCGGCCTGGAGGCCGTGGCCCGGTACCGGCCCAGCCCGGCGGCCGCCGAGGTGGGCGGCGACTGGTTCGACTGCTTCGTCCTGCCCGACGGAGCGACCGTCCTCGCCATCGGCGACGTGGCCGGCCACGACCTCGCCGCCGCGGTCGCGATGAGCCAGCTCAGGAACATGCTGCGGGCCCTGGCCGTCGACCGCGCCGGCCCGCCCGGCGAGACCCTGCACCGGCTCAACACCGCGATGGCGACGCTCGCCCCGGACGCCACGGCCACGGCGGTCCTGGCGCGCGTCAGCGGCACCGGGCCGGACGATCGGCGGCTCGACTACGCCGCCGCGGGCCACCCGCCGCCGCTGCTGGTCACCGCCGACGGCGACGCCCGGCTGCTGGAGGACGCAGCCAACCCCCTGCTCGGCTTCCTGTTCGACGAGCCCTACGGCACCGCGACCGAGCCGCTGCCCGCAGGCGCCACCCTGCTGCTGTACACCGACGGGCTGATCGAACGGCCGGGCGAGCACCTGGACACCGGCCTGGACCGGCTCCGCGAGCAGGCGTCCGCCCTCGCGCACCGCCCCCTGCGCGCTTTCTGCGACACCCTTCTGGACGGCCTTCCCACCACCGGGACCGACGACATCGCCGTGATCGCCCTCCGCGTCACCGGCCGCCCCCGCCCCCGGGGCGCCGGAGTCGGTCCGCGCCGCTAAGACGTCCCCGCTTCGCCGGCGTCGAGTTCCCGGCGGTGCGGGGGTCGTGCGCCCTCCCGGGTCGTCGCGAGGGCACCGGCGAGCACCGCGCGGGCGAGCAGACGCCGCAGCGCCTCACGTCGGACGGGGAAGCGGACGGACGGCCGTCCCTCCGCTCCGGGGCGGACCAGCCCGTCCAGGAGCGCCGCCTGGAAGGAGTCACCGGCGCCGATGGTGTCGACGACCTCCACCGGGGGCGCCGGTACCGAGACCGCCGCGTCCGCGGTGTGAGCCGTCGCCCCTTCCGCGCCGCGCGTCAGCACGACCAGCCGGGGGCCCAGGCCCAGCAGCCGGCGGGCGCTGTCCTGAGGATCGCTGTCGGGCCACAACCAGCGGAGGTCCTCGTCGCTGGCCTTGACCACGTCCGCGACCTCGGCGACGCGGTGGACCGCCGCCCGGTACTCACCGCGATCCGGTTGCACGGCCGGGCGGACGTTGAGGTCGACGCTGACGGCGCGGCCGGTCCCGCGCCGGAACCGTGCGCACAACTCCAGGACGCGCCCGGCCCCGGGCTCGACGATCACCGCGAGCGAGCCGGTGTGCAGGAGCACGGCATCGTCGCTCGGCTCCAGGGCCGGGGGCGCCCAGTGAGGCACGAAGTCGTAGGTCGCGGAGCCGGTGTCGGGGTCGAGGTAGGCCAGGGCGACCGTCGAACGCGGTGACGTCCCGGCGGCCCGGACGACGTCGAGACCGGTGTCCGCCAGGTAGCGTGCGATCACCTGGCCGGGCGGGTCGTCGCCCCAGCATGTGACCAGGCCGACCGAACGGCCCAGGCGCCGCAGCCCGAGCGCGACGTTGGCCGGGCTGCCCCCGGGGGACGCGTGCACGCGGTCGGCGCCGGCTCGCCACATCAGGTCGACGAGCGTTTCGCCCACCACGACGAATGGTGCGTTCGGAATCTTCATGGGTCCTGTCCTTCAGGTGGGCGTCTGGCCGGGCTCCGGGCGTCCGAGGGCGATGAGTCTCGCCGTGGTAGCCGGTCAGTATCCCCGACACGCGTATCGACCGGACCGAGGAGAGCATCGTGACCGCCACCTACACCTTCGACGTCTTCTCCAGCCTCGACGGCTTCGGCGCCGCGGGCGGCGACTGGAGCGGCTACTGGGGCAAGCAGGGCCCCGAGCTTCTCGACCACCGCCTCGCCCTGTACGGCGAGGAGCAGCGGATGGTCTTCGGGGCCAACACGTACCGGGCCTTCGCGCGGATGCTGGCCTCGAGCACCGAGGAGTCCGACGTGCGCGACCCCTGGGTCACGCGGATGAGGAACCTGCCGGCGACGGTGGTGTCGACCACCCTGGAGGGACCCCTCGACTGGCCGGACGCGACCGTCGCGCGCGGCGACGCCGTCGACGTCGTCGCCCGGCTCAAGGAGGAGTCCGAGGTGCCGTTGCGCTCGCACGGCAGCCTGTCGATGAACCGGGCCCTGATGGCCGCCGGCCTGGTCGACCGCGTCCAGGTGACGCTCTTCCCGGTGATCACCGGCCGGACCGGGCTGGACCCGGTCTTCCAGGGCGCGGCCGACTTCGACCTCGAGCTGATCGAGCACCGGACGCTCGACGGCCGCACCCAGGAGCTCGTCTACCGCCCCACCCTGCATGCCTGACACCGTCCGCGCTTCCCGCACACCGCGAGCACCAGCCCCGCGTACGGCACAACGATCTTCCGGCACATGGGGAACGGTCGTCAGCGGCGGACCCGCCCGGCCGGGTGCGGCGACGGCGTCCTTCCAGACCGCGCGGACGGCGCCCGCGCCGGAGCCGCGCCACCTGTCGGCGGCCGCGGCGAGCTCCTCGGCGAGCTCCTCGGCGAACACTTCGGAGGGCCCGCCCCCGAGCGGGCGCCCGGGGGGCGGGCCGGTGGAGCTCCGTCAGGAAGGCCGCCGGGATTCGACAGCAGACCGACGGCGGACGAAGCGGCCCGGACGCCGAAGAACGCGGCGTCCGGGCCGGGACTGTCAGGTCAGCAGTTGCCCTCGACCGGTTTGCCCGCGAACCGGTCGTCGAGGAACTTGGTCACGTCCTGGGCGGCGGCCCAGTCCGTCGAGAGATGCTCGGACATGTAGGTGTTCTTCCAGGTGGTGTTGATGCCGGCGTCGCAGTAGAGCTGCCGGGTGCCGTCCTCGGTCTCGTGCGGGATGATCTCCTCGAGCCAGCCGCGGTACTGGAACACCGGGAAGCCGATCTCGTAGCGGGCGCCCGAGCCCGCCGGCCCGATGCCGACGCCGACCTTCTGCCGGTCGACGATCTCGCCCCAGGTCACGCCCCCGGGCCCCTCGATCGCGTACAGGTCGTCGAGCGTCAGCTTGTCGGTGGTGAAGTTCTCCACCCGCGCGCCCGTGAACACCGCCAGGGTGCCGAGCAGGCAGTTCTTCTTGACGTCGTCGACGGCGCGGCGGCCCGCGTCGTTCATCAGCTCGTCGAACGGCATCTCGGGATACTGGGCGTTCAGGCCGACGAGGGCGTCCGCCAGGAAGCCCGCGAACAGGCTGCCGTTGAGCGCCTTCGCGGTGACCCGCAGGTCGCCCGGGACGCCTCCGGCGGCGGCGCCGACGACGTTCAGCTCGGGGGCGTACGACTCGGCGAGCTGGGCGCCCCACAGGGAGGCGTGCCCGCCCTCGGAGTACCCCGCGATGCCGACCTCGCCGTCGGCCTTCAGGCTCCCGCCGGGGATCTGCCGGGAGGCGCGGACGATGTCCAGCAGCGCGTGCCCGGCGTTGACGCCGTTGACGTAGGTGTGCACCTTCCCGTCGATGTAGCCGACGCCGTCGGTGGCCGCGATCGCGTGGCCGGCCTTGAGGAACGTGGCGATGTTGTCGCCCTCGTACATGTCCTGCTTCTGGCCCGCGAGCTGCTTGGAGAACGCGCACTGCGGCCCGGACCCGAGCGTCCCGGGGTTGAACGCGACGGTGGGCCGCGAGCCGCCCTTCGTCCACGCCGCCGTGGGGATCGCGACGGTTCCGGTCACCGCGACCTTGGCTCCCTTGGCGTCGGTGGAGACGTAGCGGACCTTCCACGCCTTGTGGCCGGGCGGGTTGCGGACGCCCTCGAGCTTCACTTCACGGCAGGCGAGCAGGTCGCCCGGCGAGCCCTGGACGTCGTTCGCCGCCGCGTAGATCTGGTCGTCGGAGGACCAGCAGAACCACGGCGCCGCCGACGCCGACGGGGCCGTCAGCAGGGGGACCGCCAGCGCGGCGCCCAGGACGCCGGCCGTGAACAGGGATCGGAAACGCATCGACCGCTCCTGACAGTGGGGGTGGCAGCAGAGCCCGACCACCTTGCCAAGCCGGAATCGCCGTCAGAAATGTGTCGGGAGACGAACTTCAGAAACGGCATTAGCACTCCCGACCAATTTCGACCGGGCACGGCCCCGCCGCGCGCAGGTCAGCGGCCGCCGCCGTGCGAGCAGCGCCCCGAGCCGCCGCACGTGCCGCAGGTGCGACCGCCCGGCAGCGTGCCACTGCCCCCACATCCGGGACATCCCGGGCAGTCGCACGCCTGCGAGACATGACCGGAGAGAACACGGCCGGGGTTCATCGCGGTATCGGACATGAGGTCGGCCTCCTGGCGTATTCGGGCTGGACGACCACAGGGCGTTCATGCCGACGGAAGACGCGGCGCCCGCCGATCGCCGTCGTCACGCGGCGATCGGCGGGCGGCGCGGTCGCCCGGCAGCGCTGTGGCACCCCTCCCGACACGCTCACCGTCCGTCGATGACGCGTGACCATGCGTCTATCACCTCGGCGTCATACGATCTGCCCGTTACCGTAAGTAGCAGCCCGCCGACCGCCGCTCTCGAGCGCCTGGAAACGAACCGCCGACGCTCTCGGCCGTCCCCTCGATCACCGTTGGGCGGGTCCGGGAACCGAACCGCGGCGCCGGCGGTCAAAGCCCTTCGGGATGACGATCTGGGAGGGGCGGGTGCGTACTTTCGCGCGTGCGGTGACCGCACTGGGACTGTTGGCCGCCTCGTCGGCGGCCGCCGTGGCGCAGCCGGCGTGGGCGTGCGGCTGCGGTGCGATGATCGCCGACAGTTCGGTCAGGATCTCCGGTGAGACGTCGATCGTCCGCTACGACGCGGCGGCGCGCACCGAGGAGATCGTGATGAGGCTGTCGGCGGAGTCGGCGGCGAAGGACGCCGCCTGGCTCCTCCCCACGCCGTCCGAGGCCGCGGTCCGGCTCGGCGAACGCGGCTGGTTCGAGCAGCTCGACGCGCTCACCGCACCGCGCGTGGTCACCCGTAAGGTCTGGTTCCCCGACCTCGGCCACGGCGGGGCCGGCGAGGCCGCGGCGCCCGGCGGCGGCGGGGGCGTCGAAGTGCTCGGCGAGCGCGACCTCGGACCGTTCCGCGTCGCGACGCTCGACGCCGGCGACCCGGACGCGCTGAGCGACTGGCTCGCCCGGAACGGCTACCGCCTCCGCTCCGACCTCGCGAAGGCGCTCGGCCCGTACGTCGAGCAGGGATGGAAGTACGTCGCGGTGAAGCTGCGGCCGAGCTCGGGCGAGGCCCTCACCGGTGAGCTCGACCCGCTGCACGTGTCGTTCTCCTCGGACGAGCTCGTCTACCCGATGCGGCTCTCCCGCCTCGCGGAGAACGCGCAACGGCTGCATCTCTACGTGCTCGGCGAGCACCGCGTGAAGCAGACGACCGGGACGAAGATGCGGCTGGCCTTCGCCGGGCCGGTGACGCCCGAGCAGGTGCGCTCCCCGGGACTCCGGCGATTCCTCGGGAAGGGCATGTTCCTGACCGAGCTCACCGACGGCCGGATCGACCCCGAGGAGATCGTCGACGACTACCGCTTCGTCTCGACGGACGACGAGCCCTACCGGCAGGTCGTCTACAGGGAGGAGGTCGTCCGGTTCCTGGGCGTGCCGGCCGGATGGCTGATCGTCTTCTCCGTCGGCACGCTGGCCGCGGCGCTGGGCGTCGTCCTCCTCGTCCGCCGCCGCGCCCGAGCGACCTGACCCGTTCCCCTCCACGTTCAGGGGTTCCCGGACGGGCCTTCGAAGACCCCGGGGGCGGTCCGATAATCCTTTGCTCGTGCGACGAACACGCGCCTAAGCTGGCATTTCATGCGATCGATCACCGAACGGGAGCTGCGGTCCTGCTTCGTCAACTGCTCCAAGGGCGACGCCAAGCGCCTCAACCTCTCCAAGGACTTCGACCAGTCCCCCTGGGACGACCTCGACTTCCTCGGCTGGCGAGATCCCAAGGCGCCCGACCGCGCCTACCTGATCACTGAGACGAGCGAACGGCTCACCGGAATCGCGCTGCGCATCGCGTCCGCGCCCGGCAAGGCGCGCGGGTTCAACTCGACGAACCTGTGCTCGTTCTGCCAGACCGTGCACCTCGGCGGCGGTATCGCGCTGATGAGCGCGCGCCGCGGCGGCGAGGCCGGCAAGCAGGGCAATACCGTGGGCCGGTATCTGTGCGCGGACCTGGCCTGCTCCCTCTACGTGCGGGGCAAGAAGCAGACCCTCCTGGGCGACGGCCACGGCGACGGCGTCCCCCTCGAGGAGAAGGTCTCGCGTATCAGGACGAACCTGGACGCCTTCCTCGCCGCCGTCGTCGCCTGATCAGCGGGTCCGCCGTCCCGGCGGGACGTCCCCGTGACGAGCCCCGGGGCGGCGCGACATGCAGCCACGGCGCCGATCGGCCACCTCCAGTGGAGGCGT
The DNA here is from genome assembly GCF_042675525.1 of Actinomadura sediminis. Taxonomy (NCBI): domain Bacteria; kingdom Bacillati; phylum Actinomycetota; class Actinomycetes; order Streptosporangiales; family Thermomonosporaceae; genus Actinomadura; species Actinomadura sediminis. The sequence continues at coordinate 36,566 of NZ_JBHTJA010000045.1, read as the reverse complement.
GCAGGGCACCCGCCGTGAAGGCGCGACGATCAGAGAAACCCCTGCACAGTGATCTACGAAACTCTGTAGTGGCCGATGTAGTTTTTCGGGGCGGCTTCGGGTAGTGTTCCTGTCATCGGAGAGAGAAGAGTCCATGAGCAGCGGCAGTGGACGAACTGCCGGAACGGATGGATGAGGCGGACCGGGCGTGCCGGGGCCAACGCAGTGGAAGGGGCTCCGGCAGCCGGTCCGGCCGGTGGCCGGGAAGCCGCCGGGAGCAAGGGAACACCGGAAACACGCAGTACGAGTAGTGATGTCGAGGAAAGGAGGGTCCGACGCCATCGGGATCGCCCGCCGCGGGCTCCGGTCACGCCGCGCGGGTACCGCAGTTCCACAGATTGGACGGTGGTCTACGGTCACGCATCCGCGATCCCCGCGTCACCACGCGCCCATGGGCGGGCGACGCGGAAGACCGGCCCGTCAGAGCCGGTAGATGGTGTTGCACCTCTGGGCCCCGGCGCCGTGGTACGGCGCCGGGGCCCCTGTCATTCCGGACCCGCCACCGGCGGCCCGGCCGCGACGCGAGTCACTGGTCGCGCGGGACCTGTTCCTCCCTGAGTTCCTTCTTGACGCCCAAGATCCGCCCCAGGACGATGCCGGCGCCGATGGCCACGGTGACGATCAGCGCGCTGAGGAGCTGCCTTCCCGCGCCCGACGATCCGGCGGTGTAGGCGGAGAGGCTGCGGTACATGTCGGGTCCGGGCAGCAGGGAGGCGCCGATGGCGGGGGTGATCAGCGCACCCGGCGGGACGTGCAGCCGGGGCGCGAGGCGGCTCGCGGCGACGCCGAGCGCGGCGGCGGCGCACAGGACGGCGAGTGCGGGCGGCAGGCTCAGGTGTGCTTGCGTGAGGGTCCGGACGGCCATGGACAGCGTGCCCGTCAGCGCGGCGAAGGGAAGCAGCCGCGCGGCGCCGCCGGCGGCGACGGCGCCGGCGCAGGCGCCGATCGCGGCCGCCGCGAGCGCCGGCCCGATCGGCAGGGCGACGAACCGAACGTTCTGGGCGTTGCCGACGACGCGCACGTCCCCGGCGATGAAGCCGACCGTGGCGATGCCCGCGAACAGGGCCCCGGAGATCAGGACCACGTTGATCAGCCGCACCGAGGCGAGGGTGCCGAACCGGGTGATCGCGTCCTGCGCGAGGGAGACGATCGACGTCACCGGCAACAGCAGCACGAGGTTGGCCGCGGTGGCGCTCGCGTACGCCCGGAGCGACAGCACCTCGAGGTCGAAGGCCAGGATGCCCAGCCCCGCGACCAGCGACGCCTGCACGAACGTCGCGTAGTAGCCGGGGATCCCGCCGCGGGCCAGCGCCCAGCCCGTGCGGTCGACGAGGACGAGGACCCCCATGGCGAACAGGACGCCGGACGGCGTCCCGTCGGCCTGCAGGGTGATGGACGAGACCAGCACCGTCCGTCCCGCGAGCCGCGCCCACCACGGCCACCGCGATCGGAGCCGCTTGATGTCCCGCAGTCTCCGCTCCGCCCCGGCGAGGCCGGCATCACGGTGCACGACCTCCTCCACCAGGCGGTAGATCATCACCGCCCGGTACAGATCCCGGCCGTCGTCGGTGCGGGCGACCTTCATCATGACCTGCGGCTCGCGGTCCCGCGGCGCGTACTGGACGAAGACCGTCCGGCCGGCGATGGTGAACTCGAACGGGCTGAGGCCGTAGGTGGCGGCGACCGCGACGACGGAGACCTCGATCGCCCGGGTGTCGGTTCCCGCGGCGAACATCTGCTCGGCGAGGTCGAGGACGAACTCCATCACCCGCCGCGCCCGCCGCGGGCCGAGATCGGCCCGCTGCGGCGGAAGCCCCGCGAACCGGCTGCCGGCCAGCAGCCCCACCAGGGCGGGGTCGCGCGGTGGTTCTTCCTGGACGTCCGGACGCAGCAGGCGGTGCAGCGCCTTGTGCAGGCGGCTCCTTCCCAAGCGGTCCTCCCCTTCCGCATCCGGGCAGATTCCGAACCCCGAGCTCCCGGCCCCGCCGCCGGGATCTCCCCTCGTCAATCCGCGGATCCCGCCGCTGCGAGGCCGGGGCGCTTGTGAGCCTCGCCCTCATTCATGACGAAGTCGTCCTGTCCGGTATTTGCGAGAAGAGAGGCTTCGGGTATTTCGCGCACCTCTGTGCGGGACGCGGCCCGGCGCCACCGTGCGCATCACTGGGATTTGCCCGCGGGGGTTGCCAAGAACACCGAATCCGATGGAAGCGAGCCTCAAAAACGAGGTCTCACTCAGGAAAAAGCCGGATGCGCGAGCACCGCGAACAGCGCGATGCCGTGCGACGCACGGCTTCGCTGCCGTCCGTGCCCCCGGGCGGTCCCGTCCTCCCGGTGACCGGGAAGGGCGCTGTCGGCGCCGGAGAGCGGGCGGCTGTGATGGGCGGCACGCACACGGCCACCTTTCCGGGCGGGAGTACACATGATCGAGCTGGGGATGATGGCGCCGTTCGCGGACGGCCTGATCACCTCGGGCGGATTCCTGCGGGACTACGCGGGCACCCTCGAGGAATGCGGCGTCGAGTCCGTATGGACGGTCGAGCACGTGGTGGTCGCCGCCGAGTACGAGCCGCGCTATCCGTACTCTTCGAGCGGCCGGATCCCCGGCCCGCCCGAGGGCGTCCCGATGCCCGACCCGCTCGACACCATCGCCTACATGGCGGGCGGGTCCCGCGTCCTGCGCTTCGGGACCGCCATGGTCGTCGCGCCGCTGCACAGCCCGGTCGTGCTGGCCAAGCGCGCCGCGACCATCGACCTGCTGTCCGGCGGGCGGCTGATGCTCGGGCTCGGCATCGGCTGGCAGAAGGAGGAGTACGCGGCCGTCGGCGTGCCCTACGAGCGGCGCGGCGCACGTCTCGACGAGTGCATCGGCGCGATGCGGGAACTGTGGTCGCGGTCCCCGGCGACGTACCGGGGCGAGTTCGTGTCGTTCGACCGCGTGCACTGCCTGCCGCGCCCCGAGGCCGGCACGGTCCCCATCGTGCTGGGCGGCAACAGCGAACCGGCCGTCCGCCGCGCGGGCCGCGTCGCCGACGGGTGGTTCCCGTACACCATCGCGCCCGGGGAGTTCACCGAACGGGCCGAGCTGCTGCGCACCGCGGCCGCCGGACGCACCGTCGAGATCACCGCCTGGCCGGGCAGCTGCGACCCCGCCCGGGAGGCGGATCTCGATTTCGTCCGCCGGTACGTCGGCGCGGGCGCCGCCCGCATCGTGATCGCGCCCCGTCTGGGCGGCCGGGACGGCGTTCTCGGCCCGCGCGGGCTGACCGCCCTGCGCGAGCAGATCGCCCGGTACCGCGACACCGTGCTGGAGAAGCTGTGACCTCCATCCTGGACACCGTCGTGCTGCCCGAGCGGGAGGCGGACGGCTGGCTCCGCCGCTGCCGCGCCGAATACCTGCCGGGCGCGCGCGAGCGGGGGCTGCGGCTCGAGCGGGTCTGGCGCTCCTACACCGGCCCCGAACAGGTCGCCGTCCATCTGCTCTGGTCGCTGCCGACGCCGTACGACTTCTACGCGATGCGCGCGACCGCGGCGGCCGATCCGTCGGTGACGGCCTTCTGGTCCGCGACCGACACCCTCGCCCACGCCCGCGAGAGGCGCGTGCTGGAGGAGGTCCCGTGCGACGCTGGGTGATCCTCTCTCCTCCGGAGACGACCGTGCCGGGGGCCGACGGCGGGCCCGACCTGCCCGGCAGCGTCGGCGGCCGCGGCGCGAGCTGGGACCTGGCCGCCGGCGCGCCCCCGGACGTCCCCGGAACCGAGGCGGTCGCGCTGTCCGAGATCGCCTCCGCGCACGTCGAGCTGACCGGCCCGCGCGTCAAACGCACCTTGCTGCTCACCGTGCGTCCCGGCACCCCGCCCGGCGTGGTCGCCGCCTTCGAAGCGGACCTCATGGCCATGCCCCGGCACATCCCCGCCATCCGGTCCTGGGCGCTGAGCCGAACGACGGGCGCATGGACCCATGCGTGGGAACAGGAGTTCGCCGACGAGAGCGGCCTCACCGGGCAGTACCTTCTCCACCCCTACCACTGGACGTACGTGGACCGCTGGTTCGACGCCGAGCTGCCGACGGCGATCGTCCTCCCCCGCATCGCCCATCTCTACCGCGCCGCGCCCGGCCCCGTCCTCGGTGCCCGATGAGGCACCGGCGACGGGGGTTCGGGCGGTGGCGCCGGGCGCGCGGCGATCAGTCCCGTTCCCGGGCCGCCTTGGCCGCCGCGCGGGCCGCTTTGCCGATCGTCTCCTCGACGATGGAGTTGAGCCGTGCGCCGTTCGGCCAGCCCGCGTAGTGGCTGAGGAACACGACGATCTCGCGCAGCGCCGCGTCGTCGAGCTCACCGGCCGCGTGGGCGGCGGGGATCTGGACGCCGAGCACGTCGGCGGCGCCCTGGCCGGCGAGCATGCCGATGAGGAGCAGGCGGCGGTCCCGGTCGGAGAGGCCGGGCCGCTGCCAGATGTCGCCGAAGAGGTGGTCGGCGGTGTAGCGGAAGAAGTCGCCGGCCCCGTCGTTCATGTCGAAGCCGTAGACCTGCTCCATCTTGCGGAGCCCCCGGGCCCGCGCCTCGGGGAGGCCGTCGAACTTCCCGCTCGTCTCGTCGCTCATGATCGCTCCTCGGGGAATCCCAGCCCGGGCGCGAGCCGGTCCCGCGCGAGCCTGGCCAGCGGTACGTCGACGCCGAGTTCCCCGGCCATCGCGATCGCGAAGTCGAGGTCCTTCTCCGCGAGCCGCCTGAGGTGGTCGAAGGCGGTGAACCAGAAGGAGCCCGGCTCCATCTCGGCGGTGGTGTCGCGGTGCATGATCGCGCCCGGTCCGCCGGTGAGCGCGTCGGTGTGCCGGACCACCTCGCCCAGGGCGACGATGTCGAGACCGGCCGCCTCGGCCAGCCGCTGCGCCTCGGTCGCCGCGGTGAACGCGGCGTAGTGCATCAGGTTGCGGGCGAGCTTGAACCTGGTGCCCGCGCCGATCGGCCCCGCGTGCACGACCTTCGTCGCCAGGACGTCCAGGACCGGGCGGACCGCGGCGAACGCCGCCGCGGACCCGCCGACCATGACGGCCAGCTCGCCGGTGCCCGCGCCCATCGCACCGCCGGAGACGGGCGCGTCGACCAGCCGGACGCCCCGCCGTGCGGCGAGCGTCTCGAGTTCTGCGGGCGTCCCGGGCGCCACCGTCGAGTGGACGGCCACGGTGAGCCCGGGACCCGCGCCGCCGGCCAGTGCCTCGTCGAGCACCGAACGCACCTGCTCGTCGTCGTTGACCATCACGCACAGCACGTCGCTGCGGGCGGCGAGGGCGCCGACGCCGCCGGCCGCCTCCGCACCGGCCTCGACCAGCTCCTCGACCGGTGCCGCGGCGATGTCGAACACGCCGAGGGCCAGGCCCGCTTCGGCCTGCCGCCGGGCCAGCCGGGTCGCCATCGGTCCGCCGATGTCGCCGAGCCCGACGAACCCGACGCGGACGGTTTCGCTCATGCCGGTTCCTCGTCTCACAGCCGGAAGGTCTGGCCGCCGTCGACGGCGATGATCTGGCCGGTCACCCAGGAGGCGTCGTCGGACAGCAGGAACTTCACCGCGCCGAGCATGTCCTCGGGCCGCCCGAACCGCTTGAGGGCCATGGTGCCGACGAGTTCCTTCGCCGCGTCGCCCGCCTGGACCCGCGTGGCCTCGGTGTCGGTGGGGCCGGGCGCGATCGCGTTGACCCTGATGTTCATTCCGCCGAGCTCGTGCGCGAGCTGCTGGGTCAGCCCGTTCACGCCGACCTTCGCCAGCCCGTAGAAGCCGGAGTAGAGGTAGGCGGCGGTGCTGGACTGGTTGACGATCGAGCCGCCGCCGCGCTTGCGGATCTCCCGGTAAACCGCGCGGGTCATGACCAGCGCGCCGTTGAGGTTCACGTCGAGGAACCGCCTGTAGTAGTCCCAGTCGACGCTGATGAGGAGATCGAACTCCATGGCGCCGTAGATGGCGGCGTTGTTGACCAGGGCGTCGATGCCGCCGTACTCGGCGACGGCCGCGTCCGCGACGGCCTGCGCCGACTCCGGCGACGCCACGTCGACGCGGGCGAAGATGGCGTCGCCGCCGTCCGTCCGGATCTCCTTGGCGACCCGGCCGCCGGCCTCCTCGTTGATGTCGGCGACCACCACCGACGCTCCCTCGGCGGCCAGGCCCCTGGCGTAGACCTCGCCGATGCCCTGGGCCGCGCCGGTGACGATGACGACCTTGTCCTGGAATCTGCTCACCGCTGCTCTCCCTGGGGTCGGGCCGGCTCGGCCACGGTCTTGATCTCGAGGTACTCCTCGAACCCGGCCACGCCCATCTCGCGGCCGATTCCGGACTGCTTGTAGCCGCCGAACGGGGCGTCCGCGCCGAACCACATCCCGCCGTTGACGCCGACCGTTCCGGTACGGAGGCGGGCGGCGACCGCCTTGGCCCGCCGCGGGTCGCCGGAGTCGACCGAGCCGGACAGCCCGTACGGGGACTCGTTGGCGATCCGGACGGCGTCGTCGTCCCCGTCGTGCGCGATGACGGTCAGCACCGGGCCGAAGATCTCCTCCTGGGCGACCCGTGCGGTGTTGTCGAGACCGGCGATCACGGTCGGCTCGATCCAGAACCCGCCGGCCAGTTCGCCCTCCTGCTTGGCGAGCCCGCCGCCGGTGGCGAACCGCCCACCCTCCTCGGCGGCGAGGTCGAGGTAGCCCTTCACCCGGTCGCGCTGCGCCGCCGAGATCACCGGGCCGCAGATGGTGCCGGGGTCGAGCGGGTCCTTCGCGCCGAGCGACCCCATCGTGGCCGCGGCGATCTCCACCGCCTCGTCGTAGCGCGCCCGCGGCACCAGCAGCCGGGTGGTGATGGCGCAGCCCTGCCCCGCGTGCACGGACGCCGCGAAGGCGGTGGCGCCGACGGCGGACGCCAGGTCGGCGTCGTCGAGCACGATCGCCGCGGACTTCCCGCCGAGCTCGAGGAAGACCCGCTTCAGGGTGGGCGCCGCGGCCGCCGCGATCGCCCGTCCGGTGCCGGTGGAGCCGGTGAAGGACACCAGGTCCACCCGCGGGTCGGTGGTCAGCAGCGCCGCCACCCCGTTGTCGCGGGGCGTCACGACGTTGAACACGCCGGGCGGGACGTCGGTGTGCTCGGCGAACAGCCGGCCCAGCTCGGCCGCCAGCCACGGGGTGTCGGGGGCCGGCTTCAGCACCACGGTGTTGCCGGCGGCGAGCGCCGGTCCGATCTTGGCGAGGTTGATCTGGTTGGGAAAGTTCCAGGGGGTGATCGCGGCGACCACGCCCACCGGCTCGCGCCGCACGGTGCGCCGGGAGCGGATGCCCATCGTGGTGCCGACGCCGAGGTCGGTCTCCCACGCGTAGCCCTCGGCGAGGTCGATCGTCCACTCCAGGCTCTCCACCGGGGTGTCGAACTGCGGCCCGGTGACGAAGAACGCCGGCGCGCCGGCCTCGGCGACGGTGAGCGCCCGGAGCTCGTCGGCGTTGTCGAGCAGCGCCCGGTGGAACTGGCGCAGCACCCGGATCCGCAGCGCGAGGTCGGTCGGCCAGGCCGTCTCGTCGAACGCCCGGCGGGCCGCGGCGACGGCGGCGTCGACGTCCGCGGCGGTGCCGTCGGGCGCGCGGCCGATCTCCTGCCCGGTCGCCGGGTTGAGGATCGGGTACGACGCACCGCCGCGCGAGCCGCCGAGCTCGCCGTCGATGTACTGCCGGGCGGGCGGATTGCCCGGGACCCGGCCGGTCACCGCGCCTCCTTCGCGGCGTCGCCGGGGGCCTGCCCCGGCGGCTGCGTGATGTAGTCGCCGCGTTCGACGGGCGGGGGCCACAGGGGCGAGGGCAGGTCCTTGTAGTGGTAGTGGCCCGGGACGTCGTGGCCGGCGACCTTCATACGCTTCAGCAGCGACTCGGGCGCCTTACCGGATTTGACGATCTCCATGAAGGTGTGGGCGGTCGACGGCAGATCGAACCAGTCCCGCTGCCAGGCGATCTTGATCTCGCCCTCGTCCGGCCCCGAGGTCTGCCGTTCCACGCCGAACCAGGAGCCGCCGATGCCGAGGATCTCGTACTCTCCGCCGGTCGCGTCGTCGGTGATGCCGGACTTCTGCTTCCAGAAGCCGACGATCATCGATTTCCGCTCGTCGATCACGGTGACCTGGTAGTCGTAGTGCCAGCCGTCGAGGCCGTCCATCTCGATGCCGATCGCCCAGTCGCGGATCTGGTCGCGGCCGACCGCCATGAAGTGCTCGTCGGGGTGGTACATCCAGCCGTAGGACGCGTCCTCGGCGTACCACTCCGCCATGATCCGCCAGTCGCCGGTCCGCTCGGCCTCCCGGTTGACGGCGAGCCAGGAGTCCCAGAACTCCTCGATCTCGGCGCGGGTCAACCCGCTGTGCTCACTCACGGTGTCTCCTCAGTCCTCTTCGATCGAGAGTGCGAAGGCCGGGCAGTACCTCACGGCCGTGGCGACGTCCTCGCGGCGCGACTCGTCCGGACGCTCGTCGAGGACCACGACCACGTCCCGGTCCTCGTCGAACCCGAACACGTCGGGCGCGTCCCCCTGGCAGAGCCGGTGCCCCTGGCAGACCCCCGTGTCGGCGACGACCCGCATCGGGCTCACCGCCCCGCCCGCCGGCGGTACTTCACGCGGCATGGCCGCTCGAGCTGGATCACCATCTTCGAGAAGTCGTCCCGGTAGGAGTCGAGGGGCTGGGCCGCCTCGAACGTGAAGTCGCGCAGGATCACGGAGAAGATCGCCTTCATCTGCATCATCGCGAACGCGTTGCCGACGCAGCGGTGCTTGCCGGCGCCGAACGGGATCCAGGTCCAGCGGTTCTGCAGGTCCTCCTGCCGGGGGTCGATGTACCGGCCGGGGTCGAACCTCTCCGCCTCGGGGAAGTCCTCCTCGATCCGGTTGGAGACCCGGGGCGACGCGGCGAGCAGCGTCCCGGCGGGGACGGGGGTGCCGAGCAGCTCGAAGTCCTCGCGGACCAGGCGCATCAGGATGATCAGCGGCGGGTGCAGGCGCAGGGTCTCCTTCAGCGCCGACTCCAGCACGGGGATCGAGCGCAGGGCCTGGAACGAGACCTCGGACCCGTCGGCGTAGAGCGCGTCCAGTTCGGCGACCACCTCGGCGAGGACGTCCGGGTGGCGCAGCAGCTCGATCATGGCCCAGGACGCGGTGCCGCTGGAGGTGTGGTGGCCGGCGAACATCATCGAGATGAAGATGCCGGTGATGTGCTCGGCGCTCATGTCCAGGGAGATCAGGACGTCCAGCAGGTCGCGCTCCTCGCGGGGGACCTCGCCCCGCTCCTTGCGGCGGTCGATGATGCCCTGCACCAGCGCGACCAGTTCCCCCCGGGCGGCGTCACGCGACCGGAAACTGTCGATGTCGGCGTGCGGGTCGACATAGGCGATGGCGTCCGTGCCCCGCTCCAGCTCGTGGTAGTGCCGCGCGAAGGACTCGTCGAGCTCCTCGCGGAACGGCTTGCCGATCAGGCACGCCGACGTGGTGTAGATGGTCAGCTCGGCGAAGAAGTCGAGGAGGTCGATCTCCCCCTCGTCGCCCCATCCGGCGACCATCCGGCGGATCTCCGCCTCGATGGTCCGGGCGTGCCCGCGCATCATGTCGCCGCGCAGCGCCTGGTTCTTCAGCATCTGCTGGCGTTCCTCCGGGGAGGCGTCGAAGACGACGCCCCTGCCGAAGATCGGCGTCATGAACGGGTACGCGGCGGCCTGGTCGAGCAGGTCGTCGGGCGCCCGGAAGAACACCTCGTTAGCCGCGGCGCCGCTGACCAGCACGACGTTCTTGTCGGCGAGCCGGAAGCGCCCGACGTCGCCGCACTCGGCACGGACGCGGTGGAACAGGCCGATCGGGTCGACCCGCATCTCCGGGAGATGCCCGGTGCCGCGGATGATCTCGGGGACGTCGGGGCTCCGGTCGTCCAGGACCGTGCTCACCTCGGGGATGCCGGCGAGCAGGTCGAGCCCGGGGGCGGTCATGATGATCTCTCCTCCACGGGTGCTTCGGGATTGACGTCGAGCAGGCTCAGGTGCACGCCGCGCGGCGCGCCGACGATCGTGGCGATCGCGTCGGCGTGCGCCTTCGCCTTGAGGAAGTGGGGATGCCGGGCCAGCCCGAAGCGGACCCACTGCTCCAGCACGAACGCGGCCTCGTCGGTGTCCCAGTCGGTGCCCATGCCGCTCCACGTCGGCCCCGGCCGGACGATCGAGGCCCGCACGCCGGTGCCTTCCAGCTCCATCTGCAGCGCGTTGACCATTCCCTCCAGCCCCCACTTGCCGGCGGAGTAGGCCGCCATGAACGGCCGCGGACGCACCGCGACGTCGGAGGAGACGAAGACGATGTCGCCCCGCCGCCGCTCGACCATGGCGGGCACGAACGTCCGCGCGACCCGGTGGGCGCCGACGAGGTTGACGTCGATCTCCCGCGCGAAACGCGCGGAGGAGACCTCGATGGTCGCGCCGGGCGCCACCAGGCCGGCGTTGCTGACCACGACCTCGATGTCGCCGAGGTCGGCGGTCGCCTTCGCGGCGAACTCGGCCACCGCGTCGTCGTCGGTGACGTCGAGCGCGTGCGCGACCGCTTCGCCGCCCCCGGCGCGGATGGCGGCGGCGAGTTCCTCGAGGGCGCCGACGCGGCGCGCGCCGAGCGCGACCGGGTGCCCCGCCGCGGCGAGGGCCTTGGCCGTCTCCGCGCCGATGCCGGAGGACGCGCCGGTGATCACCGCGGGACGCCGGTCGGGATGCTGGTACTTCTTGGACACGTTGAGCCCTTCCGCTCAGCCTTTCCGCAGGGTGAAGCCGGTCGGCAGGCGGGCGAAGCCCCGGACGCTGGTGGAGTGCACGCGGACGGCGCGGTCGGCGTGCACGTGGAAGTCGTCCACCTGCCGGACCAGCTCGTTGAGGACGACGCGGGCCTCCAGCCTGGCGAGGTTGGCGCCCAGGCAGAAGTGCTTGCCGGAGCCGAAGCTGAGGATCCGGCCGAGCTCGTCCTTCGGCCGGTGGACGTCGTACACGGCCGGGTCGGTGAAGACCCGTTCGTCGCGGTTGGCCGACCCGAGCAGGACGAGCGCCTTGGCGCCGGCGGGGATCGTCACGCCGTGCATCTCCACGTCGTCGACGACGTAGCGCGCGAGCATCTGGCTGGAGGTGTCGTGGCGCAGCGTCTCCTCGATCCACGGCGTCACCAGCGGCTCGGGGTCGTCCGGGGCGGCGAGCACCTGCGCCTTCTGCGCGGGGTGCGCGGAAAGGTGGTACAGCGCGTTGCCGAGCAGCTTGGTGGTGGTCTCGTTCCCCGCGACCACCATGAGGAACAGGAACGCGATGATCTCGCCGTCGGTGAGCCGGTCGCCGTCGATCTCGGCGACGGTGAGCGCGGCGGTGAGATCCTCCGCGGGCCCGGTCGCGGCCCGGCGCTCGGCGACCATCCCGCCGTAGTAGGCGAGGAGCTCGCCGGCCGCCTCCATGCCGGCCGGGGGGACGTCGCGGACGCCGTCCTCGCGGTGCACGACGAGGTCGGCGAGGCGCCGGATCTCGTCGCGGTCGGACTCCGGCACCCCCATCATCTCCGAGATCACGTCCATGGGGAGCTTGCCGGCGAAGTCGTCGATCCAGTCCGCCTCGCCGTGTTCGGCGGCGGCGGCGAAGGTGCGCCGCAGATAGTGCTCGGTGAGCCGCTGGATCTGCGGCTGGAGCTCCCTGACCCGCCGCGGCGTGAACGCGGCCGAGACGAGCCTGCGCAGCCGGGTCTGCCGCTGCCCGTCGAGGGCCAGGAAGCTCATCACCCGGTGCGCCTCGGCGTTCCACGCGCTCGCGTCGAGGGAGACGCCCATCCGGTTGGAGAACGTCACGTCGTCGCGGAGCACGTCGAACACGTCGGCGTGCCGCGAGACCACCCACAGGTCGTCCCGTTCGGCGTGGAAGACCGGCGCCTCCTCACGCAACCGCCGGTAGAGCGGGTACGGGTCCTCGTGGAAGTCGTAGTCGTAGGGATCGAAGGTCAGGGGTCCGGCCGCTGCGCCGCTCTTGGCGGTCATTCGTTGCCTCTCATGATGACGTCGACGGAGGTGACGAGCCGGTCGGTGATCTGGTCGTAGGTCAGCAGGCCCATCCCCGCCTGCAGCAGCGCACCGGTGAAGGTGAGCACCAGCACCTCCAGGACGGCGGGGTCGGCCGGCTCGCCGGAACGCCCCGGCCCGGTGAGGGCGGCCTCGAACCGCTCGTAGAACTCGCCGCCGATCCGCAGCCGCAGCCGGGCGACGTCCGGGTCGCCGCCGAGCAGCGCCGGTGTCACCGCCGCCGCCAGCTCCGGTTCGGCGACGATCCGGGCCGTCAGCGCCCGGACGGCCCCCTGCAGGCGCTCGGTCGCACCGGCCCCGGCCGCCGCGTCGGCCTCGCCCTCGTTGATATGCCGCCAGAACAGTTCCGCGAAGAGGTGGTTCTTGGACGAGAGGTAGGTGTAGGCGGTCGCCGGGGAGACGCCCGCACGCTGGGCCACCGTCCGCACCGTCAGCGCTTCGTGCCCCACGGCGCGCAACTCCTCGAGTCCGGCCGCCATCAGTTTGCGCACCGTCTCGGCCCGGCGAGCGTTGAGGCCCTGCCGGGGCGCGAGACTGGTCACTTGACTGGACACCTGTCCACCATAAGCCGCCCCGAACGCGACCGCAATAGCCGCGCGCCGGCCGGACGGCTCCCCCGGGGCCGCTTCGCGGCTCCGGCAAGACAGCTGTCCAGTCACCATTCCAAAACATGTAGAACACGTTCTAGCATGGCGCCATGCGCAACGGAATAGTGCTCTTCACCTCCGACCGCGGCATCAGGCCGTCGGTGCTCGCGCGGGCCGCCGAGGAGCGCGGCTTCGACACCTTCTACGTGCCCGAGCACACCCACATCCCGGTGCGCCGCGACGCGCCGCACCCCACCGGCGGCCAGGACCTGCCGGACGACCGCTACATGCGCACCCTCGACCCGTGGGTGTCGCTGGCGACCGCCGCCGCGGTCACCGAGCGGATCGGCCTGGCGACCGCGGTCGCCCTCCCGGTGGAGTCCGATCCGATCACCCTCGCCAAGACGCTCGCCACCCTCGACCACCTGTCCGGCGGCCGGGTCACCGTCGGCGCCGGATTCGGCTGGAACACCGACGAGCTCGCCGACCACGGGGTCCCCGCGGCGAAGCGCCGCACGGTCCTCAAGGAGTACCTCGAGGCGATGCGCGCGCTGTGGGCCGAGGACGAGGCGTCCTACGACGGCGAGTTCGTCTCGTTCGGGCCGAGCTGGGCCTACCCCAAACCCCCGCGCGGCCGGATCCCGGTGATCATCGGCGCGGGCGGCGGCCCCAAGACCATGAAGTGGATCGCCCGCCACGCCGACGGCTGGATGACCACCCCGATCGAGAGCGACATCGCCGCGAAGGCCGGCCTGCTCCGCGAGGAGTGGGCGGAGGCGGGCCGCGACGGCGAGCCCGACGTGCGGATCCTGGTCGCGAAGAAGCCCGCCCCCGAGGACGTCGCCGCGTGGTCCGCCGCCGGCGCGTCCGAGCTCATCTGGGGCGTGCCGGACGCCGACGAGGCGACGGTGATCGAGTACCTGGACAGGACGGCCGCGCGCCTCGGCCTGCCCCGGACCTGACGATCGAGGAGACCGGCAGATGACCCCAGCGACACCTCCGAGCCGTTACGCCGCTCTCTCCCGTGCGGAGCTCGCGGCCGTCGTCCCCGAACTGCTCCTGATCGGGCAGCTCATCGACCGTTCCGGAATGGCGTGGTGCATCTCCGCCTTCGGGAGGGAGGCGATGGCGCAGATCGCGATCCGGGAATGGGCCGCCGCGAGCCCGATCTACACCAGGCGGATGCAGCGGGCCCTCGGCTACGCACCCGAGGTCCCCGGGAAAGGCGACGTCCCGACGATCTTCAAGGGCCTGCAACTCGACATCGGCGCCCCGCCGCAGTTCATGGACTTCCGCTACACCGTCCACGACCGGTGGCACGGCGAGTTCCGCCTCGACCACTGCGGGGCCCTCATGGACGTCGAGCCGATGGGGGACGCCTACGTCCGGTCCATGTGCCACGACATCGAGGACCCCACCTTCGACGCGACCGCGGTCGCGACCAACCCGAAGGCGCGGGTGCGGCCGATCCACCGCCCGCCGCGCACCCCCGCCGACCGGCACCCCCACTGCGCCTGGACCGTCACGATCGACGACTCCCGCCCGGACGTCCAGGGCATCCCGCTGCTCGCCGTCAACGAGCGCTCCCGCGCCGCGAACCTCGAGCTGGCCCCGATCGACCCGGCCGACGAGGGCCGCGCCGACTACTCCGGCCCGCTGCTGTCCGACCTCGACTTCGCCGGCTTCTCCCGCTCGGCACTGGCCCGGATCGCCGACGAGGTGTGCCTCCAGATGCACCTGCTCGACCGGGCCTTCGCGCTCGCCGTGGCCGAACGCGCCGCCGACGCCGGCGAACTCCTCCGGATCCGCCGCAAGCAGCTGGTGGGCATCGCCGGCATCGCCGCGGAACGGCTCGCCCGCGCGCTGGACCCGCCGAACGACGCGGAGGGGGCGGCCCGCCTCCTGGCGGTTCACCCGCTCTTCAACCCCTCCGCCTACGTCGACGCCGACGTCCGCGCCGACGGCGACGGCGCCACCGTCGCGCTCCGCCCCTCCCCGGCCCACGAGGACGGCGCCTGGATCTCCCTGTGCGGCCCCGCCTGGACGACCGCGCTGCAGGCGGTCGTCCGCGCGGCGGACCCTCGTCTGGACGTCGAGGTCACCGGTACCGACGACGAGTGGCGGCTCGTCGTCGTGCGGCGCGACCACCCGTCCCCGGAACCCGACGAGGTCGCCGTCGTGCGCTTCAGCACCGGCACCGACTTCGCCTTCGAGCCCCGCCGCGCGCTGCCGATCACCCCCGTCTGACGTCCGGCTCGGACGTCCCGGACCGAGGAGCGGTCACGGGTGCGAGAGCGCCTCCTCGAGGATGTCCAGGCCCTCTTCCAGCAGATGTCCCGGGATGACGAGCGGCGGCAGGAAACGCAGGACGTTGCCGTAGGTGCCCGCGGTCAGGACGAGCAGGCCGCGCGCGTGGCAGCGGCGCGCGACCTCGGCGGTCAGCGCGGGGTCGGGGTCCTTGGTGCCGGGCCGCACCAGCTCGATCGCGATCATCGCGCCGCGTCCGCGCACGTCGCCGATGGCCGGGAGCCGCTCGGCCAGCGCGCGCAGCCGGGGCAGCATGACCGCGCCGATGCCGCGGGCCCGTCCGGCGAGATCGTGCTCCTCGATCTCCTCCAGTACGGCCAGGGCCGCCTCGCAGGCCAGCGGGTTGCCGCCGTAGGTGCCGCCGAGGCCCCCGGCGTGCACGGCGTCCATGATCTCGGCGCGGCCGGTGACGGCGGCGAGCGGCAGCCCGCCCGCGATGCCCTTCGCGGTGGCGATCAGGTCGGGGACGACGCCCTCGTGCTCGCACGCGAACAGGTCGCCGGTGCGGGCGAAGCCGGTCTGCACCTCGTCGGCGATGAACAGGGCGCCGCTCGTCCGGCAGAACTCGGCCAGCGCCGGCAGGAACCCGGGCGCGGGTTCGATGAACCCGCCCTCGCCCTGGATCGGCTCGACGAGGACGGCCGCGAGGTTCTCCGCGCCGATCTGCTTGGTGATCTGGTCGATCGCCTGCGCCGCCGCCTCCGGGCCGCAGCCGTCCGGGCCGGTCGGCCAGCGGTACGGATAGGCGAGCGGCATCCGGTACACCTCGGGGGCGTACGGGCCGAAGCCGTGCTTGTACGGCATGTTCTTCGCGGTGAGCGTCATCGTGAGCAGCGTCCGGCCGTGGTAGCCGTGGTCGAGCACCACCACCGCCTGCCGCCCGGTCGCGTACCGCGCGATCTTGACGGCGTTCTCCACGGCCTCGGCACCGCTGTTGACCAGGATCGAGCGCTTCTCGTGGTCGCCGGGCGTGATCCGGTTGAGCCTCTCGCACACCGCGACGTACGACTCGTACGGCGCGACCATGAAGCACGTGTGGGTGAACCGCTCGACCTGCGCCTTCACCCGCTCGACCACGCGCGGATTGGCGTTGCCGACGTTCGTCACGGCGATGCCGGACCCGAAGTCGATGAGCGAGTTGCCGTCGGCGTCCACGATCACGCCGCCGTCCGCGTCCGTCACCTGGACGGGCAGCACGCTGCCGACGCCCTGGGCGACGGCGGACTTGCGGCGCTCGGCCAGAGCACGCGAGTTCGGGCCGGGAATGTCGGTGACGACGCGTCGTTCCTGCGGGAGGCGGCCGCTCCCGATCTCGCGGAGGGTGGTGTCCTGGCTGTCCATGTGCCGAACATAGGCCGAGCCGGCGGCGGAGAAGAACGTACGCGGCGGCGAATCGCACTCCCCCGGTTGGACACCGTGCACATTGACCGCTTCATCCGCCACGACCGCTTCATCCGCCACGACCGCTTCATCCGCCACGACCGCCTCCCCGCCGGTTCCCGTGTCGCCGATCACGAAGACGGTCCTCGTTGGGCTCGGCACGCCTCCACGAAACCGCCGAACAGCCGTAGGCGGTCCGCTTCCGGGCCCTCGTCGTCCTCCGGGTGCCACTGCACGCCGACCAGCCAGCGATCGGGGTCCTCGAAACCCTCGACGATGCCGTCCTGGGCCACCGCGGCGAGGACCAGCCCGGAGCCGAGCGCGTCCACGGCCTGATGGTGACCGGAGCGGACGACCAGGCCGCCCGCGCCCATGATGCGGGCCAGGCGGGTGCCCGGAACGAGCCGGATCTTCTCGTCGACGAACATCGGCCGCCCCTCGCCGCCGCGGTGCAGCGCGAACTCCTCGATGTCGGGGATGATCGTTCCGCCCCGGTGGACGTTGAGCAGCTGGGCGCCGCGGCAGACGCCGAGAATCGGGCGGCCCGCCTCCTCGGCCGCCGCGATCCCCCGGAGGGCGTCGCGATCGGCGCGGACGTCCACACCGTAGGAGTTCGGGACGTCGCGCAGGGCGGAGCCGTAGCAACTGCCGTCGATGTCGCCGCCGCCGAGCAGCAGCAGGCCGTCGAACCGGGCCGTCGCCGCCGGATCCGGCAGCGGAGCCGAGGTGTCCAGCAACGCGTACGACGCCCCCAGCCGGACGAGCGTCTCCAGCGTGACCCGGGTGAAACGGCGGACCAGTTCCGCGACCTGGTCGTCCAGGCCGGGGAAGTTGAGGGACACCAGTACCGCCACATGCGCCACCGGATCGTCCGGCAGGGCCCGCGCCGGCGTCACCTCCTCGACGCGGACGACCGGTGTCACAGCTTGATCCAGGTGCTCTTGAGGTGCGCGTACTTGTCGAGCGCGTGGAGGGACTTGTCGCGGCCGAAGCCCGATTGGCCATAGCCGCCGAACGGCACCGTGATGTCGCTGTCGTCGTAGCAGTTCACCCAGACCGTGCCGGCGCGCAGGCGCCGGGACACGCGGTGGGCGGTGGACAGATCGGTGGTCCACACCGCGGCCGCCAGCCCGTAGGCCGTGCCGTTGGCGATCCGTACCGCCTCGTCCACCGAGTCGAACTCGATGACCGACAGCACCGGGCCGAAGATCTCCTCCTGCGCGATCCGCATCCGCGGGTCGACCCGGTCGAACACGGTCGGCTCGATGAAGTAGCCGCCGGTCTCGGCGAGGACCCTGCCGCCGCCGAGGACGGTGCGGGCGCCTTCTTCGCGGCCGACGTCGATGTAGCCGAGCACGCGGTCCATGTGCTCGGACTCCACGAGCGCGCCGATGTCGACGCCCGGGTCGAGCGGGTCGCCGACCCGCTTGCGGCGCGACGCCTCCAGCACCTTCCCGAGCAGCTCGTCCTTGATCGATCCGTGGACCAGCAGCCGGGAGCCGCCGGTGCAGACCTCGCCCTGGTTGAAGAAGATCCCGGTCGCGATCGCCTCGGCGACCCGGTCGAGGCCGGGGGCGTCGGGCAGGACGATCTGCGGCGACTTGCCGCCGAGCTCCAAGGAGACCTGCTTGATGTTCGACTCCGCGGCGTACCGCATGAAGCGGCGGCCGACGGCCCCGGAGCCGGTGAACGCGACGGCGTCGACGTCCATGTGCACGCCGAGGGCGCGGCCCGCGGTCGGCCCGAAGCCCGGGACGACGTTGAGGACACCGTCGGGGAGGCCGGCCTCGGCGGCCAGTTCGGCCAGCCGCAGCGCGGACAGCGGGGACTGCTCGGCCGGTTTCACGATGACCGAGTTGCCGACCGCCAGAGCCGGGGCGACCTTCCAGATCGCCATCATCAGCGGGAAGTTCCACGGCACGACCGCGGCGACGACGCCCAGCGGCTCCCGAGTGATCGTCGCCAGCACGTCCTCGGCCGTCGGAGCGACCTCGTCGTAGGTCTTGTCGATCGCCTCCGCGTAGAAGTCGAGGGTCTGGACGGTGACCCGGAGGTCGACGGCGAGCGCGTCGGTGAACGGCTTGCCCATGTCGATCGCCTCGATGAGCGCCAGTTCCTCGGCGTGCTCCTCGACCAGCCGGGCCAGGCGCTGCAGGACCGCGCGGCGTTCGCGCGGCGGCCGGCGCGCCCAGCGGCCGTCCTCGAAGGCGGCGCGGGCGGCGGCCACCGCCCGGTCGACGTCGGTCTCGGCCCCTTCGGCCACCCGCGCGATCACCGTGCCGTTGCGCGGCGAGACGCAGCCGAACGTCGCCCCGCTCGCGGCGTCGACGAACGCTCCGTCGATGAACAGCCGGGTCGGCGGGGTCAGCGCCGCGGCGCGCTCCTCGAGCGCGGCCCGGTCGAGCTTCGCGGTCATCGGTCGTCCCTTCTCTTGTGGGCGCGCTCCACCAGGTCGGCGAAGAGGGCCGCGTCCGAGGCGGAGCGGTCGTGCAGGTCTTCGGGATGCCACTGGACGGCGATGACGTCGGCGCCGCGATGCTCGACGGCCTCGACGACGCCGTCCGCCGCCGTCGCGGCAACCGTGAGGCCGGCGGCGAGGACGTCGATCGCCTGGTGGTGGTAGGACGACACCGGCACCCGCTCGGAGCCGACGACGCCGTGCAGGCGCGACCCGCGCACGACGCGCACGTCGTGCACGCCGTTGCGGTGATCGACGGTGGTCTCCCGCAGGTGCTGATGGAGCGTGCCGCCCAGGGCGACGTTCAGCACCTGCATGCCCCTGCAGATCGCCAGCGTCGGAAGCCGCGCGGCGATCACGGCGCGGGCCGTCGCGAGGTCGAAGTCGTCCTGGAAGCCGACCACGTCGACCGTCTCCGGGAGCGGCCGCTGCCCGTAGCGTTCCGGATCCAGGTCGGCGCCGCCCGGCATCAGGACGCCGCCGAACCGCTCCAGCCGCTCCGCCAGCCCGCGCGCCGGATCGGCGGCCGGGCCGTGCAGCACGACCGGTTCACCGCCGGCGGCGTACACCGCCTCGCAGATGGCCTCGGCGGCGAGCGTCGCACTGAACCGCAGGATCGGCACGGTCTCGGCGCGGCGGCCGACGACCGCCACCAGAGGACGCACTCAGACCTCCTCGAAGGGGTAGTCCAGGGTGGGCAGCCACGCGTCCCACGCCGCGCGGTGGCGCCCGTCGACGATCGCCCGGGCGAGGGCGCCGTCCAGCTCCGCGCGCAGTTCTGGCCGGTCCTTGGCCACCCCGATCCCCCAGCGGTTGCCCGTCCGCACGGTGAACGCGATCTCGAACCGCGGGTCGCCCTCCCCGAGCGGCACGAACACGACGTCGTCGTCGACCACCGCGTCCACGGCCCCGGTCTCCAGCGCGGCGAGCATGTCGCCGTACACGTCGTCGGAGCCGCCGGACCCGAAGCCGACCGGGACGGCCCCGGCGAACGTCTCGGCCAGCGCCATGTTCGTACTGCCCTCGATGGCGGCCACGCGCAGCCCGGCCAGGTCCCGGGCCGAGGCGATGCCCGAGCCGCGGCGGACGAGCACGCTCTCATGGAAGACCGCGTACGGCCGCGTGAAGTCGACCAGGGCACTGCGCGCCGGGGTGATGCCCTGCCCGCACAGCACCGCGTCCGCGCCGTGCTCCCGCACGATCGGGATCATCCGCGCCCACGGCACCCGGACCCACTCCACCGGCCGGCCGAGTTCGGCCCCCAGCAGCCCGGCCACCGCGGGCTCGAAGCCGACACGGCCGCGTTCGGCGGACCACCGCGAGAACAGCGGGGGCGCCTCGGCGTCCAGGCAGGCCAGCCGCAACGGCGTCCCGGCGCTCACGGGGCGTCGTCCCAGTAGGTCGCGCGCTCCCAGTCGGTCACGTGTCCGCAGAACCGGGCCCACTCGTCGGTGTGGTAGTCGATCAGGAGGGCGGAGAGCTCGTCGCCGAGCGCGGAGGTGATCACCGGGTCCCGGCGGAACGCGGTGATCGCCTCGCCCAGCATCATCGGCAACTCGGGGAAGCGGGAGTCCTGCGCGCCCTCGTACGACGAGCCCTGGTCGGGCTCCCCGGGGTCGATGGCGTTCTTCAGCCCGTCCTCACAGGCCGCGATCATGACCGCGTGGGAGAGGTAGGGGTTCACCGCGGCGTCGGGCAGCTTGTACTCCAGCCGCCCGTTCGCCGGGAGCCGGACGGTGCAGGTCTTGTTGTCCAGGCCCCAGTTGATCTTCGAGGGCGCGAACTGCCCGGCGTCCCAGTACCGCTTGTAGGAGTTGACCGTCGAGCCGTTGATCAGCATCGCGCCGGCCGAGTGGAGGAGGAGGCCGCCGAGCGCGTGCCGGCCCTCCCGTGACAGGTGCAGCTCGGTGACGCCGGGGTCCTCCAGCACGTTCACGCCGTCGCGCCAGAGGCTGAAGTTGTGGTGGCAGCCGTTGCCCATCATCCCCGTGGCGGGCTTGGGCATGAAGCTCGCCTCGATGCCGAGTTCGCGTGCGACCTGCTTGCAAATCTGGCGATAGGTGACGAGCCGGTCCGCGGTCAGGTCGGCGTGGTCGTACATGAAGTTGAGCTCGATCTGGAACTCGTCCTCGTAATCGCCCTCGATCATGTCGAGGCCCAGCGCCTCGGCGTAGTCGATCACCTTCTTGATGATCTCCCGGTTCCGCTCGAGGTGCTCGATGTGGTACGCCGGGCTCGATTCCGGCCGGAATCGGGCCTCGAGCCCCTCCCCCTTCCACGTCATCTCCGGTTCGCAGCCCGTGCGCATCTCCAGCCCGGTGCGCAGGGTGAACTCGCGGTGGACGCGCTTGAGGACGCCGCGGGCGTCGCAGGCGTACGGCGCGCCCGCGCCCTCACCGAGATGGTCGGGCTCGTAGAGCCGGCAGAAGACCCGGGCGAACGAGGTGTCCCACGGCAGCACCGCGAAGGTCTCCAGGTCGGGGATCGCGGTGTACTCGGCGGCGTTCACGCCACCGCCGAGCAGCAGCCCGTCCCGGGTCGTCTGCAGGTTCGCGACCGCCGTGCGGTGCTGCTGCACGCCCTTGACGGCGGCCCGCCCGAAGTGGCGGGCGGGCATCACCTTGCCGACGACGCGGCCGGTGATGGACACGGACTGGTAGTAGACGTACTTGACGCCGCGTTCCGTGATCGTCGCGAGGGCGTCGGCGAGGTGCGGGCCGGAGGCGTTCTCCTGGCGGTGGTGATCGAGAGCGCTTGTGGTCACGGGTGTGCCTCTGTCTGGTCGGTGGACCGCGTCAGGCGGTCGGGGCGAGGGCGGCGAACGCGTCACGGAGATCGCGCTGCCGGGCGGGGCCGATGTTGACGGTGAGGGCGCCGACCAGGCGCCCGCTCCGGTGGTACGTGGCGAGGACGCCGCCGGCCAGATGGTCCGGGTCGCCTTCCTCGACGCGGACCTCGTCGGCCAGGGACGGCGAGCCGAGGCTCTGGAACCGGAGGCCGAGCTGGTCGCTCCAGAAGGACGGGAGCGGAGCGAACGGCGTGGTGTCGGGGGGCTCGCCCGCGAGCAGCGCGACGAGCGTGGCCGCGGCCCGCTTGGCGGTGTCGGCGGGAATCGACCAGTGCTCCACCCGCCTCGGGACCTCGTCGAAGAGCGGGTTCGGGAAGCGGGCGACATCACCGGCGGCGACGGCGCGCGGCGCTCCGGCGATCCCGAGCCGGTTGTCGGTCAGGACGCCGTCGTCCAGCGGCAGCCCGTTGCCCGCCAGCCACTCGGTGTTGCACGCCGAGCCGACCGCCTCCACGACGACGTCCGCGGGCAGGACCTCACCGCCGCCGAGGACGACACCGGCGACCCGCCCGTCCCCGGCGAACGCGGTGACGCCGGCGCCGAGCACGAACCGAACGCCCGCCGCCTCGTGGTGGCGTCGCACGGCCGCGGCGAGCGGCTCGCCGATCACCCGCACCAGGGGCGGGCCCGCCGGCTCCACGACGGTGACGGCGTGGCCGAGGGTGCGCAGCGTCGCGGCGGCTTCGCAGCCGATGAAGCCGGCGCCGATCACGACGACCTCGGCGCGGCCGTGCCGGCGCAGGGCCGTGCGCAGTCCGTGGCAGTCCTCCACGGTGCGGAGCACATGGCGTCCCGCCGCGGGGCCGGGGACGGCGAGCCGGCGCGGGCGCAGGCCGGTCGCCGCCACCAGCCCGTCGTACCCGGCACGGTGACCGGACTCGGTGGTGAGCGTCCCCGCCGCCAGGTCGGCCGAGGCGACGGCGTCGCCCAGCCGGAACTCGACGTCCGCGGTGGCGGCCCGGTGCCGGAAGGAGAGCCGCTCGGCGAGGGCGGACGGCTCGGTGGCGCGGGGGTCCGCGAGCGCCTCCTTGGTCAGTGGCGGCCGGTTGTAGGGCGGGTGCGGCTCGGCGCCGAACACCGTGATCGGGCCGTCGTGTCCGGCGGCGCGGAGCCGCTCGGCGGCCCGGAGGCCGGCGAGCGAGGCACCGACGACGGCGACTCGCGGGCGGGCCGGCATCAGCCCTCGATCAGGATCGCCTGCACGGGGCAGACATCGGCGGCCTCCTCGACGTGCTCTCTCATCGCCTCGCCGGGCGTGCCGTCGTACTCGAGCCGGCCCTCGTCGTTGATCCGGAAGACCTCGGGGGCGGCGATGGCGCACTGGCCGTGGTCCTGGCACAGCGAAAGGTCGACGTTCACCTTCATCGGGAACTCCTCGCGGGGGTGGCGTTCGGGGCGGGTGCGGTCAGGGGGCGGGGGTGAAGCCGATCGGCAGGCGCACGGGGCCGGTGTTCCCCGAGTCGGGCAACCACGTCGCACCGGGCAGGAGGCGGATGTCGCGCATCCGGCGGGCCAGCAGCGGCAGCGCCTCGCTCATGTCGGAGCGGGCGACGAAGTGGCCCAGGCAGTGGTGCGCCCCGCCGCCGAACCCGAAGTGGGGCTTGCGCTCGGCGGTGATGTCGAGCCCCGGGGGGAACACCCGCGGGTCGGTGCCGGCGGACTCGCTGTAGAGGTGCACCGTGGTCCCGGCGGTGAGGTCGAGTCCTTCGAACGTGAAGTCCTCGAGCACCTCCCGGGTCACCCAGCGGACGGTCGGGTTCACCCGCATGACCTCCTCGACGGCTTTGCCGCCGAGGTCGGGGCGCTCGGCCAGCAGGCTCCATTGGTCGAGGTGGCCGCTGAAGGTCTGCATGGCGAGCCCGAGCTGGTTGCGCGTGGTGTCGAAGCCGCCGAAGATCAACAGCACCATGCCGTCGCGCAGTTCGGCGTCGCTGAGCCGGCCGTCGTCGGCGCGGGACGCCTCGACCAGCGCGGTGACGAAGTCGTCGCGCGGGGCGGCACGGCGGTCCGCGATCAGCGCGTCGCAGTAGTCGTAGAGCCGGGCGAGCGCCGCCTCGATCTCGGGCAGGTCCCGGCGGAGCGTGACGCCCATCGCGAGCCCGATGGTGGCCGAATCCCGGGCGATGACCGGCCACTCCTCCTCGGGCAGGCCCAGCATGATCGCGATCACCCGGGCGGCGTACGGCTCCGCGAACTCCGCGACGAACTCGCACTCGCCGCGCTCGGCGAAGCCGTCGATCAGTTCGGTGGCCAGGGCCCGGAACCGCGGCACGAGCCCGCCGATGAGCTTGCGCGAGAACGCCGGGTTCATCAGCCGCCGCAGCCGGTGGTGCTCCTCGCCCTCCTTGTTCAGGATCCAGCTCGCCCACCACCGCGCGAAGGGGCCCTCGGTGACCCCGTTGTGGGCCGGCCACGCGACGCTGCCTTGGCGGAGCCTGGGGTGTTTGAGGAGCCGGCTCACCTCGTCGTAGCGCAGGACCGCGATCCCGTACGGGGTGGTGGCGTACCAGCTGCGCTCCCGGGCGGCGTGGACGTCCGCCGAGGTGATCGAGAAGGACGGGTCGGCGACGTCCAGGACGGGAGGCGAACCGGGGGCGAGGGGCGGCATGGGCGACCTCCAGAGAACTACGGTCAGCGGCGTGACCCAATACTCTGGACTTAGAGTTTAAATTGTCAAGATGCCCGCCTCACCGATTCTCCGGCGCCTCCGGTTCCGCGAGCGCGAGCACCCAGCCGGTGCTCAGGGGCAGCTCCACGACGTCGACGAACGCGCCGCGGCCCGCCGTCCCCGAGGGCGTCGGCATGTGCGGCAGCAGCGCGCCGATCACCCAGCGCGGCGTGTTCGCCGCGATCACCCGCCGCTCGGCGTTGACGATGACCGCGTCGGCGGGCGTCCCGCGCAGCACGCCGATCAGCCTGCGCTCGAGCTCGCCGACCGACAGGTCCACTCCCGAGACCCCGAGGAAGACGCCGTCGACGGTGATCGGGACGGCGGCGGTCACGACGTACAGCTCGGAACCGGAGTAGTCGACGTAGGGACCGTACGCGACCCGGCTCCGCGACTGCCGGGCGGGCTTGAACCACTCCATCTGGAGGTAGTCGTAGACGTCGATGCTGTCGGGGTCGAAGTTGAGCCGCAGCCTGACCGCCCGATCGCCTTGGCGCTGCCACCACGCCATGTACCGGTCCTCCCCGTCGATCTGCCCGGGGGCGGCGGCGAAGCCGAAGCCGACGGCGAGGCCGTCCTCCGCGAGCAGCTCGATCAGCAGGTTCTGCACGTCGCCGAGGTGGGCCTCGGACCAGCCGTCGCCGCCCGGCGGACGGCTCTCGGCGACGGCCTCGGCGATGCGGGCGAGCCGGGCGAACACCGGCTCCAGCGCGTCGGAGGCCGCCCGCGCCAGGGCGCCGGCGTCGGGACCAAGCCGCTTTGCGTTCACAGCTGCGCTCCTTCCTCGGTCAGCAGGAGGTGAAGGGCGGTGAGTCTGCGCAGATTGCCCGCCACATGCTCCTCGGTGAGGCGTCGGGCCTCCTCACCGTTCTCGGACACGACCGCGGTCGCGATCGCGTGGTGCTCCTCCACCATCGCGTCGAGATCGATCTCGGGGCCGAGCGGCAACCAGAGCAGGCCGGACACCTCCGCCTGGAGGCTCGCCTCGAGCCGGGTCAGCCGCGTGGACTGCGCGGCCACCGCCAGCTCGATGTGAAAGCGGCAGTCGGCACGGATCCGGTCACCGAGGCCGTCCGCCGTGCGGAGCTGCTCGGTCAGCGCGAACAGCCGGCGGACGTTGACCGCCGAAGCGCGCTCGGCGGCGAGCCGGGCCGATCGTCCGGCAACGGCCTGGTGCTCGTCGACGATGTCCCGCAGCTCCGAGACCGTCATCGCGGCCAGGCGCTGGCGCTGCGGCTCGATCGGCGGCGACTTGGGATGGCGGACGAACGAGCCGCCGTTGCGCCCCCGCTTGGTCTCGACCAGGCCCTGCTCGCGGAGTTCGGCGAGCGCCTCGCGCACCGTCATCGGCGCGACGCCGAACTGGGCCGCGAGATCGACCTCCGCGGGCAGCCTCTCCCCGTCGCTCAGGAGCCCCAGGTGAACGGCCTCGCTGATCCGCTGGACGACCTCCTGGGCCCGGCCGGCCCCCGTCGAGGGCGCGAGAAGCGCAGCGAGCGCGGACATCTACCGGCCTCCTTCCACCCCCGGCGGGCGAGGGCGCGTTCAACGTAGTCGATCAGGCTCACCGAATGCTTGACGCATAACCCCTGGAATTGTAGTTTTCCGCGAACCTCGTAGTGCGAGGCGGCACCCCCCGGCCACGACAGAGCGGATGACACGCACGACGTCCCCATCGGCGGAGTCCGACGGCCACCCACGATCCGACCAGCACGACGACGCGGCTCATCTCCACGCCCTGGGCTATGAATCGGAGTTCAAGCGGGACATGAGCCCCTGGGCGAACCTCTCCCTCGGGTTCACCTACCTGTCCCCGGTAGTCGGTGTCTACACGCTCTTCGCGTACGCCCTCGCCACCGGCGGCCCGCCGATGATCTGGAGTTTCCTCATCGTCGGCATCGGCCAGTTCATGGTGGCGCTCGTCTTCAGCGAGGTGGTGGCGCAGTTCCCGGTCGCCGGCGGGGTGTACCCGTGGGCGCGCCGGCTGTGGGGCCGCCGGTACGCCTGGATGACCGGCTGGGTGTACATGGTCGCGCTCCTGGTCACCATCGCCTCGGTCGTGTACGGCGCCGGCCCCTACATCGCGGCCACGTTCGGTTTCACGGCCACCGTCAACACCACCATCGTGTGCGCGCTCGTGCTGCTGGGGCTGGCGACCGCGATCAACTTCATGGGCACGAAGGTGCTGGCCATGGCCGCGCTGATCGGGTTCACCGCGGAGATCCTCGGCGCCCTCGCGGTCGGCGGCTGGCTGCTGATCGCGCACCGCGAGCACGACCTCGGAGTCCTGTTCGACACCTTCGGCACCGGGGGCGGCGGCAGCTACCTCCCGGCGTTCGCGGCCGCCGCGCTGATCGGCGTCTTCCAGTACTACGGCTTCGAAGCCTGCGGCGACGTGGCCGAGGAGGTCGCCGACCCCGGCCGGCTGATCCCGAAGGCGATGCGCCGCACCATCTACATCGGCGGGGCCGCGGCGACCTTCGTCTGCCTCGCCCTGGTCCTGTCGGTGACCGACATCGCGGCGGTCGTCTCCGGGGAGGCCGCCGACCCGGTGAGCACCGTGCTCGACCAGGCGTTCGGTGACGTCGGCGCCAAGATCGTGCTCCTCGTGGTGCTGCTGTCGTTCCTCTCCTGCGCCATGAGCCTGCAGGCGGCGGCCAGCCGGCTGGCCTACTCCTACGGCCGCGACGGGATGATCCTGGGGAGCTCGCTGCTCAAGAAGTTCTCCCAGGCTCGGCACGTGCCGCCGTACGCGCTGGTCGTCGCCGCCCTGGTGCCGGCCGCCATCGTCCTCGGCTCGAAGTTCTCGACCGACGCGATCACAAAGATCATCAGCTTCGCGTCGCTGGGCATCTACATCGGCTTCCAGATGGTGGTGCTGGCCGCGCTCCGCGCACGGCTCAAGGGCTGGGTGCCGAGCGGCAAGTACACCCTGGGCCGGTGGGGCCTGCCGGTGAACATCGCGGCACTCGTCTACGGCGTCATCGCCATCGTCAACATGGCATGGCCCCGCACGCCGGACTCCCCCTGGTACGACAACTGGATCGTGGCACTGTCCGGGCTCGTCGTGATCGGCACCGGCCTGGTGTACATGGCGGCGCACCCGCTCCACGGCCGCAGCACCGCGCCGTACGACGACGCGATCCCGAAGGACCCGGTGAAGAGCTGACGGTGGAACCAGAGACGCGGAAGGGGCGGGGCCGAGAGGTTCCCGCCCCTTTCCGGTGAGTCCCGCCGCCGCGTCCGCTGCCGCACGGCTCGCGAAGGCCGCCGGGACCGCCGTTCAGGCCACGGCCTCAGGGGACACCGGTCACCGGCATCACGGAACCGCGCCCGCGGGCACCTCCAGGCCGCGGGCCGTGACCAGGCGGGCCGTCCCGTCGGCCAGCCGGTACGACAGCCCCACCACCGCCGTCCGACCGGCGTCGACCTCCTGCGCCAGGACGTGCGAGCGGTCCACGAGAAGGTCGACGGTGTGCCGGATGTGCCCGGCGATGAAGTCCTCGTCCTCGGTGTGCCCGGCGGCGCGGGCGGCCAGCACGCTGGGGGTCACCCGCTCGATCACGTCCCGCACGTAGCCGCCCGCCGCCGTGCCGTCATCGACGGCGGCACGGGTGGCCGCGACCGCGCCGCACGCGTCATGGCCGAGCACCACCACCAGCGGGGCGCCGAGCACGCTCACCCCGTACTCGATGCTGCCCAGCACCTCCGGCCCCGCGACGTGACCGGCGGTGCGGACGACGAACAGGTCGCCCAGCCCGCGGTCGAAGATCAGTTCGGCGGCCAGGCGGGAGTCGGAGCAGCCGAAGAGCACGGCGAACGGTTTCTGCGCGGGTACGACTTCGGCGCGGCGGGCGGCGTCCTGATTCGGATGTTCCGGCGAACCGGCCACGAACCGCTCGTTGCCGGCCAGCAGCGTCTCGAAGGCTTCTCGCGGCGTAAGGGACGAGGTATCGGTCATGGTGAGCAGACTAACGGGCGGCCTCGCGGCGCGGCGCGCCCGGCCGCCCGGTCGCGGCCCGGCCCGGCGGGCGTGCTCCCTGCCGAGAGCCGCGCGCCCGCCGGGCCGGGCCGCGCCACGGCGCCCTTGACCCGCCAGGCCCGACGGCCCGACCGCCGACGCAGGCGGGATTCAGGCAGGTCGTCGAGTTGCCGGGGCCGGGGTCGGCGAGGTGCGCGCGCCGGACGGCCGGGAAACCGGCGGAGCCCCGGAACCACGACGGCGGAGAAGCCGCGATGGGCGTGTCGCGGGCGGGCGGATCCCACCGCGGTCGGACATCACAGGCGCCGCAGCGGTTCGACGGCCTCGCGGTCGATGAAGGCGGGACCGTGAAGGAATTCGGCCGGCGACGACGCCTGCCGCCGAACTGTTTCCCGAGAACGCCCAGTTCAGGCTTGACCGCCTGGAATCCGACATTATGGATCCCGCGGTCACACGGCCGGACGAACGTTGCCGTGGACCGACTTCTCCAAGGGCTCGGCGATCACGGTCCCGCCTCACCCCGAACCGAAATTGGCCCGTTTCGTTACAAATCCGTACGCAAGCCTCAACAGTCGCCGCCGTAACGTCTCCTGGCTCGCCCTCACATTTCGGGCGTATCGCCATCTTTTGCCAGGAGGTTGTGCGTTGCGGCGTACCTTGATCATCGCCGCCTGCGCCGTCGTCACCGCGACGACCGCGCTGGCGGCCCCAGCTTCGGCCGTGCCCGACCGGGCTTCCGGCCAAGCCTCCGAGTACGTCGTCCTCTACAAGGACGGCGTCTCGCTCACCGACGCCCGCGCCGCCGTCAAGGCGGCCGGCGGCACGATCGTCCGCGAGAACACCGATGTCGGCGTGGCGACCGTCCGGTCCACCGACACCGGTTTCGCGGCGCAGGCCCGCAGGCAGGGCGCGCTGGACGGCGCGGCCGCCAACCGGGTGATCGGCCGGGCTCCCAAGACCGGGAAGGTCACCGAGCAGTTCGCCGTGGAGAAGGAGGGCCGGGGCCAGACCACCGGCGCCACCACCGTCAAGGGCGCGAAGAAGGGCGAGGAGCCCCTCGCCGGCCTGCAGTGGGACATGAAGCAGATCCGCGCGACGGCCAAGGGCTCGTACAGGGTCGAGCCCGGTGACCGGCGCGTCACCGTCGGCGTCATCGACACCGGCATCGACGGCTCCCACCCGGACATCGCGCCCAACTTCGACCGGGCGCTGAGCCGCAACTTCACCACCGACATCCCGGTCGACGCCAACGGCGCGGAGGTCGACGGCCCCTGCGCCGACGAGCCGGACAAGTCCTGCAACGACCCGGCGGACGTGGACGAGAACGAGCACGGCACCCACGTCGCCTCGACGATCGCCTCGCCCCGCAACGGTCTCGGCATGGCGGGCGTCGCGCCCAACGTGTCGCTCGTCAACCTGCGCGCGGGCCAGGACTCCGGCTACTTCTTCCTCCAGCCCACGGTCGACGCGCTCACCTACGCGGGCAGGCACGGCATCGACGTGGTCAACATGAGCTACTACATCGACCCGTGGCTGTTCAACTGCGCGAACAACCCCGCGGACTCCCCGGCCGACCAGGCCGAGCAGCGGACGATCATCGAGGCGACGAACCGGGCGCTGAACTTCGCGCACCGGCACGGCGTCACCCTGGTCGCCGCCGCGGGCAACGAGGCGATCGACTACACCAAGACCAACACCGACGCGTCGAGCCCCGACTTCGCCTCGGAGCCCGGCGAGCAGCCCTACGAGCGCACGATCCCGGCGAGCTGCCTCTCCCTGCCCGGGGAAGGCGACCACGTCATCCCGGTCTCCTCGACCGGGATCAGCGAGCGCAAAGCCTACTACTCCAGCTACGGAAAGGGCTACATCGCGGTCGCGGCGCCCGGTGGCGACAAGTACGACACCGCCGACCGGAAGCTCGACGACAAGGCCGGAATCTGGGCCGCCTACCCTGAGTCGATCGCGCGTGAACGGGGCGAGCTGAACGCCGACGGCACGCCCAACACCCCGCGGGTGGTGCGCAGCTGCAAGGGCGGCGTCTGCGCGTACTACCAGTCGATCCAGGGCACCTCGATGGCCTCGCCGCACGCCGCGGGCGTGGCGGCGCTGATCGTCAGCAGGTACGGCAAGCGCGACAAGGCCGACGGCGGGCTCACCATGGCCCCGGCGGCCGTCCGGTCGATCCTGACCGGCACCGCCACCGCGACCAAGTGCCCGCCGTCCGGGTCCTACACCTACACCCGGTACGTCAAGCAGGCGGACGGCTCGTTCCAGAAGGTCGTGACCACTCACGCCTGTGAGGGCTCGAAGCGCTACAACGGGTTCTACGGCAAGGGCATCGTCGACGCGTTCAACGCCGTGAGGCGCTGACCCCGTCCGCTCGTGTCACGTACGTGGCCCCCGACCCACGAGGTCGGGGGCCACGTTCTGGTGGGAAGCCGGTTTCTTCCGCTGCACGGATACCTCCGGCGGCGAGGTCGCCTCCCTTTGACCAGCGAGAACAGGCACCGGACGCGGCATGTTCCGAATTCTTCGCCGTGCGATTGTCCCAGCAGCGGTAAAAGCAGACCGTGACGCCCGTTCTGTGGGCCTTTGACCTAATTCCAAAGGTGCGGGCAAGGGCACCGGGCCGACATAGCCGCGACCGGCCCGGGGAGGACGCCTGTGTGAACGGGAATCCGACGGCGGCCGAGCGGGGGCTGACGGCCGCCGAGGTGCGCGAGCGCGTCGCGGACGGGCGCGTCAACGACGTGCCGCGACGGTCCAGCCGGTCGGTGCCCGAGATCGTCCGCGCGAACGTGCTGACCAGGTTCAACGCGCTGATCGGGACGCTGCTGGTGCTCGTGCTCGTCTTCGGGGAGTGGCAGGACGGGCTGTTCGGGCTGATTCTCGTGGCGAACTCGGCGATCGGAGTCGTCCAGGAGTTGCGCGCGAAACGAACGTTGGACCGGCTCGCCGTCGTCGGCGAGACGCCCGCGCGGGTCCGGCGGGACGGGGCCGTCCATGAGATCGCACAGCAGGAGGTCGTGCTGGGCGACCTGATCGTCCTCGGCTCCGGCGACCAGATCGTGGTGGACGGCGACGTGGTGGCCTCCGACGGGCTGGAGGTCGACGAGTCGCTGCTCACGGGAGAGGCCGACGCCGTCCGCAAACCGGCGGGGGCGCGGGTGCGGTCGGGCGGCTTCGTGGTGGCGGGCGGCGGCGCGTTCACCGCCGCGAAGGTCGGCCCGGACGCCTATGCGGCCCGGCTGGCGGAGGAGGCGAGCCGTTTCTCGCTGGCGCACTCCGAGCTGATGGCGGGCATCAACGCGTTCCTCAAGTACGTGACGTGGCTGGTCGTCCCCGCCGCGGTCCTGCTGTTCGCCACCCAGTTCTCCTCCGCCGACAACGTCTCCGACGCGGTGACCGGCGCGGTCGCGGGCGTCGTGACGATGGTCCCCGAAGGGCTGGTGCTGATGACGAGCATCGCGTTCGCGGTCGGGGTCGTCCGGCTCGGGCGGCGCCGCTGCCTCGTCCAGGAGCTGCCCGCGATCGAGGGCCTGGCCAGGGTGGACGTGCTGTGCGTCGACAAGACCGGCACGCTCACCGAGCCCGGCATGGACCTCGGTGAGGTGGTCGTCCTGCGCGCGGACCTGCCCGCCCGGGAGGCGCTCGCGTCGCTCGCCGCGTCCGATCCCGACCCGAACGCGACGATGCGGGCCGTGCTCGACGGGCTCGGCGCGGAGGCGGAGCCGTGGGAACCGGCCGGGAGCGTCCCGTTCTCCTCGGCCCGCAAGTGGAGCGGCGCGGAGTTCCGCGGCCGCGGATGCTGGGTGTTCGGCGCGGCGGACGTGCTCCTCGGGCCGGACGACCCGTCCCGCGGCCGGGCGCGGGACCTGGGCGCGGGCGGGCTGCGGGTGCTGGCGCTCGCCCGCGTGCCGGACGGCTCGCTCGCCGATCCCGGCCGGCTCGACGTCGCGGCGACCGCGGAACCGGCCGCGCTCGTCGTCCTGCGGCAGCGGCTGCGGCCGGAGGCGGCGCCGACCCTGCGCTACTTCGCCGGGCAGGGCGTCGCGGTGAAGGTCATCTCCGGCGACGACCCGGTCTCCGTCGGCGCGATCGCCCGCGCCCTCGGCCTGGCCGGCGCCGACCACCCCGTCGACGCCCGCGAGCTCCCCGGCGACCCCGCCGCGATGGCGGACGTCCTGGACGAGAGCTCGGTGTTCGGACGGGTCGGTCCGCAGCAGAAGCAGGCGATGGTCAGGGCACTGCGGTCCAAAGGCCACACGGTCGCGATGACGGGGGACGGCGTCAACGACGTGCTCGCGCTCAAGGAGGCCGACCTCGCCGTGGCGATGGGGTCGGGCAGCGGCGCGGCCCGGTCCGTCGCGCAGGTCGTGCTGCTCGACAACCGTTTCGCGACGCTGCCGCACGTGGTCGGCGAGGGCCGGCGCGTCCTCGGCAACATCGAGCGGGTCGCCAACCTGTTCCTCACGAAGACCGTCTACGCGATCATCCTGGTCGTACTGGTCGGGCTGGCGAACGTCCAGTTCCCGTTCCTGCCCCGGCACTTGACGCTGATCAGCTCGTTGGCCATCGGCGTCCCCGCGTTCTTCCTGGCGCTCGCCCCCAACAACGAGCGGGCCCGGCCCGGGTTCGTGCCACGCGTGCTCCGGTTCGCGATACCGGCCGGGGTCGCCTGCGGCGGCGCCACGTTCGCGGGCTACTACCTCGCGACCGCCCGGCCGGCCGGCGACTTCGCCGACCTCAGCACGACGGCCTCCATCGCGCTGTTCGCGCTGTCCCTGTGGGTCCTGGCCCTGGTCGCACGGCCCTGGAACTGGTGGCGGCTCGGTCTCGTCGCGGCGATGGCCGCGGCGTTCGCCATCGTCCTCGGCGTCCCTCCGCTGCGGCGCTTCTTCGCCCTGGAGACCGGCCAAGGGCACAACGACGCCGTCGCACTGGCGATCGCGGCCGCCGCCGCGGTGCTGCTGACCGTCGTGAGCCGGTACATCCCCGCCTTCGGCGCCAGGACTCCCGGTTCATCGCCGTCAGACCGGGTTCGTCCCTCGGGTGGGCGCGGAGGGCGACGTGGTGGGCACGGCCGACGGAGACGGTCGGCGGGGGCGCAGGCCCGCCGCGATGAGCCGCTCCCGTAGCTCGATGCCGGTTCGGCCGCGCACGAGGAGCCCGCGCCGGCCGACCGCGAACCAGACTCCGGCGGGCGGGTCGGCGACGAAGCCGAGTCCGGGGAACTCGGCTCGCAGGAGCCGGAGGGACTCCCCCGGTCCCGCCCGCTCGTCCGGGGCGGCCCGCAGGAGCGGCCGCGGTGGGGACCGGCGCGGGACGGCTTCGGGCCGGGCGGTCATGCGTCGGCCCCCCGCAGCGCGCCCTTCACCGAGGTCATGATCTCGTGGGGTTTGTCGGCTTCGCACAGCCAGGTCCCGTCCGCCTGCCTGAGCCACCATCGGTCGCCGTCGTCGGCGCGGCGGCGGCACTCCAGCCGTATCGTCCGGCCGCCGGTGCCGTCGTTCACCTGCAAGCCGTCGTCCTCTAGCCGGGCCGTCAGTCCCTGGCCTCGTAGGTTGCCCATCAGGCCGATGAGCAGATCCGTACCGGCGGTGTCGCCGGGTCGCCCGGTGCGGGCGGGATGCCCGGTGCCGGCCTCGCTCGTCTGGTCCAACGATTCCTTCTCCTCCGATAGAGGGGGCGAATCCTTGTTCGACCGGGGGCGTCCGCGCTCGGGCGGCGGAGGGTCTCCGACGGCGATGGGCGGTCGGCCCCGGGAGCCCGGGATCGGGGATGTGGTCCCGGCGGTCGGGTCCCCCCGGGCTCGACCGCCGGGCCGGCGGCCGCGGGGATCGCCGGTGGCCGCACGGGTGCATCGCCGGGGGGAGCCGCGCCGGCCGCGCTCCGCCCGCCGTGGTCACCGGCCGTCCCTCCCCCCGAGGAACGGCCGCTGCTCCCGCTCGACACGGTCACCTATCGTCGTGCAGCCCGCACGGTCCGTGCATCAGTGGATGTACCAATGGGAATACCGAATTCTTGGGGACGGGCCCGAGGGATCGGCTTCTCGGTAGCCCCTGCGATACCTAAGGGGACCGGTTTCGACGTGGCCGGTGCCGGACGTCCCAGGCGGGCCGTCCACTCGCCCGCCGGAACGATGCGCCTCTTGAAGCGCGCCACCGCTCCGGATCATGCTGTGTTCAGGTCGCACGGTCGGTGCTGAGCGCCTCATCGCGGGCGTCCGATCGCAGGTGCGGTGCGGGAGCGTCATCCGACGCCGACGCCGACGCCGAAGGCGAGGGCGAGGGCGAGGCGAGCGGACGCGTGAAACGGTGGGCGCCCCTGGCCGTCCGGGACTCGGCGGGTGAGAAGGCGGACGGTGGGTGAGATGGCGAACGGGATCGCGGGGGGCCGGACGGGGCGATGGCTGCTGGCGGTGGCGCTCTGCGCGCTGTTCCCGCTGACCGCCTGGCAGGCGGTCGAGGCGTGGCGTGCCGCGCAGGCGCACGAGGACTGGCGGAAAAGCCGGGTGTGTTCCGCCGCCGTGGTGCCGGAGTGCCGCGCGTCGGTGCCCGCGCAGGTGGTGGAACGCGAAGAGGAGGTGCGCGCGAGGTTCGTCTATCACTGGCTGCGCCTTCGCGAGACCTCGCCCGCCGCCGCGGCCACCGGGAGCGGCGACCGGACGGGCGGTGGAGCCGCGCGCACGTACCGGGTGCGGGTGCTCGACGACGACGCCTGGGCCGGTGCCGAGCCGGGCGAGCGTGCGGAGCTCGTGCGCTGGCGCGGCGAGATCCGCCAGGTCCGGCTGGACCCCGGCGGCCCGTGGCCGGAGACCCTGCCGACGAGCCGCCACCCTTCCTGGCTGCCGGTCCGCCCGACCGGGATCGCCCTCGCCCTCGGCGGCTTCGGCACGACCCTGGCCTGGCTCGCGGTGACCTACGGCCGCAGGAACGCCGACGGGACCCTGGGCGGGACGACCCCCCGGGGAGAGGCGAAGTGGTCCCCGCTGGTGCCGGCGACCTCGCTGTTCATCGGCACCTGTTTCGTCGGCACCGGCGCGGCCGTGGCGGGCCGGACCAGTGAATGGCAGCCCCCCACCGCCGCGCGGACACTGCTGTACGCGGCGGTGGCGGTGGCCGCGTGCGTCCCGCTGGTCACGCCGTTGTGGCTGTGGCAGCGCGGGGGAG
Source organism: Actinomadura sediminis (assembly GCF_042675525.1). Lineage (NCBI taxonomy): Bacteria > Bacillati > Actinomycetota > Actinomycetes > Streptosporangiales > Thermomonosporaceae > Actinomadura > Actinomadura sediminis. The sequence goes on along the minus strand of NZ_JBHTJA010000045.1, from coordinate 1,044 downwards.
TCCGGAAGGCGCACACCGCGCCGCTCACGCCCCCGACCGAGCGCGCCGTCCGGGCGGTGGTGTGGGGCCACGACGACTTCCGCCGGCCCGACTACGACGGCCTCCTCATCGGCCCGAGGGGGATCGTGGCCAGTTGCCCCGCCCCGGACGTCCGGGTCGCCCTGCACCCGCTCCCCCGGCCTTTGGTCCTCGACCGCATCCGTGGCCCGCTCCACCACGACCCCGCCTGGTTCGAGCTCGTGGCCGACTGCCGAACCCCGGACGGCCGCCCGCTGCACATCGGCGCCGGTCACGAGGCCATGCGGTGGATCCACGGCGCCCTGCAGGCGGCGGCGGGGCCGGGCCGGTGATCCTCCTGCGGGAAGGTTCGGCGTTCGGCGTTCACCGGCCGGGGCGGCGGACGTCCCCGCGCCCGGCTCCTGCTTCCCGGCTCCTGCCTCCCGATTCCGCCTTTCCGGATTCCGTCTTTCCGCATTCCGTCATCCGACGGTGAGCGCGATGCCGCTTCCGATGCCGAGGGCGAGGGATCCGGCGGCCGCCAGGTAGGCCGTCCACCGGGCCGAGTGGTCCGGGCGGCCGTCCCCGGCGGTGTCCCGCGAGAACACCGGGACGATCCAGCGCAGGTAGTAGAAGACGCTCGCGACGGAGTTGACGGCGGCGACCACCGCGAGCCACGCGTGGCCGCCGTCCAGCGCCGCGCCGAACATCAGGAGCTTGCCGACGAACACGGCGGTCGGCGGGGTGCCGACCAGGCCCAGCAGGCAGACGACGAGCGAAACGGCCAGCAGCCGGGAACGCCGCGCGAGCGCCGCGTAGGCCCCGATCTCGTCCCGGCCGACGGCGACGACCACCGCGAACGCGCCGAGGTTGGTGACGGCGTACGCGGCGAGGAAGTACAGCAGCGCCGGTTCGGCCAGGTCGGTGCGTCCGGCCACGGCGACCGGGACGAGGAGGTACCCGGCCTGGCCGATGGTCGAGTACGCGAGCAGCCGACGGACGTTGTCCTGCGTGAAGGCCGCGAGGTTGCCCAGCGTCATGGTCACC
>NZ_JBHTJA010000044.1:0-55303 GCF_042675525.1 Actinomadura sediminis | reverse complement strand
CATGCCGACGGCGACGCGCAGCAGCGCGAGGTGGCCGGCCAGGAGGACGGCCGGGGGCGCGGCGGCCCACCAAGGCGCGACGCCGAAGGCGGCGACGGTGACGGCGGTGGCGAGCAGGGCGGTGAGGCCCGCGGTGCGGCGGCGGCGCCGGGCGATCACGCGGGCGCGGGACGGGGCGCGGGTGCGGCGCGGCTCCGGCTCGGTGTGCTCCTCGTCGAACTCGGCCTGCTTCTCGGTGTCGCGGCGGAGCCACATCGGGACCAGGACGATCGCCCAGACGGCGACGATGGCGAGGTAGAGGACGGCACTGCTCATCGGACCACCCCCAGGGCACGCCTGCGGCGCGCGCCGGCCATCGGCGCGCGCACGTGCAATGGGAGCAGGGTCACGCCCCGCACGGTACGAGCCGGTGTCAGAGGTTGACGAGCATAAGGGGCGGTGTGTCGCGAGATCGATCGCGCCGTTACTCTCCGTTTGCCGACTCATCGGCGGCGCAGGATATTTACGAGTCGAAAGTCACTGCCGGGGAAATGCTCGGCGGCGGTCGGCGAGCCAGCGGGAGCGCAGGCCACCGGGGACGTCCTCGACGGTGAGGGCATAGCAGATGTGGTCGCGCCAGGCGCCGTCGATGTGCAGGTGCCGGCGGCGAATTCCCTCTTCCCGGAATCCGAGTTTTTCGACGACGCGGCGGCTCGCGGCGTTCTCGGGACGGATATTGGCCTCGAGTCGATGCAACCCGACGGTGAAGAAACAGTGGTCCACCGCGAGGGCGACGGCGGTGGGGATCACGCCGCGGCCGGCGACCTGGCGGTCGATCCAGTAGCCGATCTGGGCGGAGCGGGCCGAGCCCCAGACGATCGCGCCGATCGTGAGCTGGCCGACGAAGTCGTCCTCGTGGGTGACGACCCAGGGCAGCGCGAGGCCCTGGCGGGCCTCGCGGCGCATCGTGTGGACCATGCCGACGTACGGGCCGAGCCCGCTGCGGAACAGCGGCGTCTCGGGGTTGGTGGGCTCCCAGGGGCGCAGCCAGTCGGCGTTGCGGACCCGCAGCTCGCGCCAGACGGACGCGTCGCGGTGCCGCAGCGGGCGCAGTCCTACGGGACCTTCGGTCAGGGTGACCGGCCATCCCCGCATTCGTTCCACGGTTCCATGATTCCCTGGTGCGGCGCCTGAACGCTATTTTTTGTGGTCGCCGCCGTGGATCTGGTCGACGGCGTGGGCGAGGACGCGGCCGAGGACGGTCATGCCGTCGCGGACGCCGCCGGTCGAGCCCGGCAGGTTGACGATGAGGGTCCGGCCCGAGACGCCGGCCAGGCCGCGGGAGAGGATCGCGGCGGGGACGGCGTCGCGGTTGTCCATGCGGATCGCCTCGGCGATCCCGGGGATCTCGCGGTCGAGGACGCGGCGGGTCATCTCGGGCGTCCGGTCGGTGGGCGTGAGGCCCGTGCCGCCGGTGGTGACGACGACGTCGTAGCCCTGGCCGACGGCGTCGCGGAGGACCTGCTCGACCGGCTCGCCGTCGGGGACGACGACGGGCCCGTCGACCAGGCAGCCGAGGTCGGAGAGCATCTCGACGAGGACGGGGCCGGAGCGGTCGGGGTACACCCCGGCGGACGCCCGGTTGGAGACGGTGACGGCCATCGCTCTCATCGGCGCCACGTCCCGTGCTTGCCGCCGGTCTTCTCCTCGACGCGGACGTCGGTGATCACGGCGGCCGGGTCGACGGCCTTGACCATGTCGACGAGGCCGAGGGCGGCGGTGCTCACCGCGGTGAGGGCCTCCATCTCGACGCCGGTGCGGTCGGCGGTGCGGGTGACGGCGGTGATCGCGACGCCCGCGTCCTCGATCGCCAGGTCGACGGTGACGCCGTGCAGGGCGATCGGGTGGCAGAGGGGGACGAGGTCGGGGACGCGCTTGGCGCCCATGATCCCGGCGATGCGGGCGACGGACAGCGCGTCGCCCTTGGGGACGTTCCCGGCGCGCAGGGCTGAGACGCACTCGGGCGAGAGGCGGACGAACCCGGTGGCGGTCGCGGTGCGGGCCGAGACGTCCTTGGCGGAGACGTCGACCATGCGGGCGGCGCCGCCGTCGTCGAGGTGGGAGAAGCCGGTCATGCGGGCAATCTCATCACGTCGACCGCGGCGCCCGCGGGGAGGGATTCGACGTCCTCGGGGACGATGATCAGCGCGTCGGCGGAGGCGAGGGACGCGAGCTGGTGCGAGCCCTGCACGTCGGCGGGGTCGACCGTGTAGCCGTCCTCGTAGGTGAGGCGCCCGCGCAGGAAGTGACGCAGCCCCGCCGGGGACTTGACGTCCCCGGACAGGACGGCTTTCACCGTGGGCAGCGGCTCCGGCGGGAGCCCCTGCATGGCGCGCAGGGCGGGACGGACGAACACTTGGAACGACACGTAGGCGCTCACCGGGTTCCCGGGCAAAGTGAAGATGGGCGTGCCGTCCATGAGGCCGAACCCCTGCGGTTTACCCGGGCGCATGCCCACCTTGTGGAACTTCACGGTTCCGGTGAGCGCCTCCTTGACGACGTCCCGGGACCCCATGGAGACGCCGCCGGACGTGATGACGGCGTCGGCGCGGACGAGCTGGTCCTCCAGCATGTCCTTGACCGAGCCGGGCTCGTCGTCCACGGTGGAGTGCCGGTAGCCGACACCGCCCGCTTCGGCGACGGCGGCGGTCAGCATGAAGGAGTTCGACTCCCAGATGTGCCCGTGCCCCAGCGGCGAGCCCGGTTCGCGCAGTTCGTCCCCGGTGGAGACGACGACGACGCGCGGCTTCGGCCGTACGGTCACGCGCGCCCTGCCGACCGCGGCGATCATGCCGAGCTGCGGCGCGCGGAGGCGGGTGCCCGCGGGCACGACGACCTGGCCCTCGCGGACGTCCTCGCCGGCGCGGCGGATGTAGTGCCCGGGCGGCGCGGACCGGACGATCCGGACGTGCGCCGTCCCGCCGTCCGTCCACTCGACCGGGATCACCGCGTCGGCCCCGGCGGGCATCGGCGCGCCCGTCATGATCCGGGCGGTCAGCCCGGGGCGCAGCGCCGACACCGCCGGGTCGCCCGCGACGACGTCGCCGACGACCGGCAGCCTCACCGGGTCGGCCTCGGTGGCCCCCGCGACGTCGGACGCGACGACGGCGTAGCCGTCCATCGCGGAGTTGTCGAACGGGGGCAGCGGGACGGGCGCGGAGACGGGCTCGGCGAGGACCGTCCCCCGCGCCTCCAGCAGCGCCAGGTCGAGCGGCGGCAGCGCCGTGACGCCGCCGAGGATGTCGTTCAGATGCTCGTCGACCGTTCTCATGGCCTCAAGTGTGACGGGACGTCACGCGTTCCCGTCACCGCCCACGCCGTCGTGCGTCCGGACGAACTCACGGAGCCACGGCAGGAACTCCGGCGACAGGTCGGGGCGTTCCGCCGCGAACTGGACGACCGTCCGCAGGTATTCGAGCTTGTTGCCGGTGTCGTAGCGGCGCCCGCGGAACTTCACCCCGAACACGCCGCCGCCCTCCTCGGCGGGCATGTCGGCGAGCGTCCGCAGCGCGTCGGTGAGCTGGATCTCGCCGCCGCGGCCGGGCGGGGTCTTCTCGAGGACGTCGAACACGGCCGGGTCGCAGACGTAGCGGCCGATGATGATCCAGTTGCTCGGCGCCTCCTCGGCGGACGGCTTCTCGACCAGGTCGCTGATCCGGACGACGTCGTCCTCGTCGGTGGCCTCGATGGCGGCGCAGCCGTAGGCGGAGACCTGGTCGGCGGGCACCTCCATGAGGGCGACGACGCTGCCGCCGTACCGGCCGCGGACCTCGATCATGCGCTGCAGCAGCTTGTCGCGGGCGTCGATCATGTCGTCGCCGAGCAGGACGGCGAACGGCTCGCGCCCGACGTGCTGGCGGGCGCAGTGCACCGCGTGCCCGAGCCCGCGCGGCTCGCCCTGCCGGACGTAGTGCATGATCGCGAGCTCGCTGGACTCGCGGACGGCGGACAGCCGGCCGTCGTCGCCCTTGGCGCGCAGGGCCTCCTCGAGCTCGTAGGCTCGGTCGAAGTGGTCCTCGATGGACCGCTTGCTGCGGCCGGTGACCATGAGGACGTCGCCGAGTCCGGCGTCCACGGCCTCTTCGACGACGTACTGGATCGCCGGTTTGTCGACGACGGGAAGCATTTCCTTGGGCGTCGCCTTCGTGGCGGGCAAGAATCGGGTACCGAGCCCGGCCGCCGGGACGACCGCCTTGGTCACGGGTGCGATATCAGTCATGTAGAGACCTTAGTAAGCCGCAAGGACGACAGCGTGCACGACATCGGAACGAAGACCGGACTCCGCACGGAACTGCTGGGCAACCGTGCCAGAATGGCGCCGCGGGCGCGCGCGGAGGCGGGCCGGGCGCTGCGTGACGCGCTGCTGTCGGTGCCCGAGGTGGAGATGGCCGGGACGATCGCGGCGTACGTCTCGATCGACCCCGAACCCGACACCCGCGGGCTCCTCTTCGCGCTGTGGAAGCGCGGGACGTACGTGCTCCTCCCCCGCCTGCTGCCGGACGGCGACCTCGACTGGGCGTCCTACGAGGGCCCGGACTCGCTCGAACCCGGTCCCCGCGGCTGCCTGGAGCCGACCGAGCCGCCGCGCGGCCCCGGGGCCGTCTCCAGCGCGGACGTCGTCCTGGCCCCGGCGGTCGCGGTGGACGGGTCGGGCATGCGGCTGGGCCGCGGCGGCGGGTCCTACGACCGCGCGCTGGCCCGGGTCGGTCCCGCGATCCTGACGGTCGGGCTCGTGTACGACGACGAGCTGGTCCCGGTGCTGCCCGCGGAGCCGCACGACCGGCGCGTCCGGGCCGCCGCCACGCCGTCCCGGGGGCTCGTGCGGTTCGGGTGACCGGGCGCACGCCCCTCCGGGCGCGGCCGGAATGGCCGGAAGCGGACGCCCGCATAAGGTGACCGGACGGGAAGATCGCGACATCCGGCACGCGATCGATGGTCGGCTTCACCTGGAGGTTCGAGATGACGGCGCCGTGGCGGATCCTGTCCCTGCCCCCGATCGACGAGGCCGTCGTGCGGGGCCTGCTCGCCCCGCTCGGGGACGCGGCCGAGGTGCGCTTCCCGGAGCCGGCCGACCGCTCCGGCCTCCTCGCGGGCCTCGCCGACGCCGAGATCGTCATCGGCGACTTCACCGGCCGGCTCGCGCTCGACGCCGAGGCCGTCGCGGCGGCGCCGCGCCTCGCGTTCGTGCAGATGCCGGCGGTCGGCACCGACAGCCTGGACGTCCCCGCGCTGACCGCACGGGACGTGCCGGTGGCGAACGCGGCGGGGTTCAACCGGCGCGGCGTGGCGGAGTGGGCGGTGGGCGCCGCGTTCGCGCTCTGCAGGCATCTCGCGTGGGGCGACCGGGCGGTGCGCGCGGGCGGCTGGCCGCAGCTCGAGCTCGCGGCGCGGCGCCCCCGCGAGCTGCACGCGCAGCGCGTCGGGGTCGTCGGGTTCGGGGCGATCGGTTCCGAGATCGCCCGCCTGTTCCAGGCGCTGGGCTGCGAGGTGTCGTACTGGACGCGGCGCCCGCGCCCCGAGGCGTCCGCGACCTACCGCGACCTGGACGACCTCGTGGGTTCGTCCGACGTCCTCGTGCTCGCCGTCCCGCTGACGGGCGAGACCCGCGGGCTCCTCGGCCCGGACCGCCTCGCCCTGCTGCCGGACGACGCCCTGCTGGTGAACGTCGCGCGCGGGGGCATCGCCCCCGACGACGCCGTCCTGGCCGCCCTCGAGTCGGGACGGCTGGCCGGTGCGGCCCTCGACGTGTTCGACTCCGAGCCGCTCCCGGACGATCATCCGCTGCGCTCGCACGACCGGGTGCTGCTGTCGCCGCACGCGGCGGGCGCCTCGGACCGGTCGCAGCTGAACCTGGTCGCGATGGTGCGCGACAACGTCGTCGCCGCCGTCCGCGGCGAGGACGTGCAGAACGTCGTCAACGGGGTAGATCCGCAGGTCAGGCGGCGTTAAGGCCGGGTCACGGGGATTCCGACACTCAACCCGAAATGCGCAAATGGGCGTTCAATCTGTAGGATCCCTAAACGATCAACTTTGACGACCCCGCGAAGGGTGGGATGTGCAGCTCGACATCTGGCTACTCCTCGGGGCCACACTCGTACTCAGCGCCATCGTCGCCGTCCGGCTGTCGCACCGCGCCGGGCTGCCGACCCTGCTGGCGTACATGGGTCTCGGCCTCTTCATCGGCGAGTCGGGACCGCTCCACATCGTCTTCGACGACGTGGCCCTCGCCGAGACGCTCGGGCTCGCGGCGCTCGTCCTCATCCTCGCCGAGGGCGGTCTCACCACCAACTGGCGGCAGGTCCGCCCGGCCGTCCCCGCCGCGCTCAGCGTCGCGACGATCGGGACGCTGCTCAGCATCGTCATCGTCGCGCTCCCCGCGATCTGGCTGATCGGCCTCGACTGGCGCGCCGCGTTCCTGCTGTCGGCCGCCCTCGCGCCGACCGACGCCGCCGCCGTCTTCTCCGTCCTGCGCCGGCTGCCGCTGCCGTCCCGCGTCGCGGGCCTGCTGGAGGCCGAGTCCGGCTTCAACGACGCGCCCGTCGTCATCATCGTGATCGCGCTCGCGACCACCGGGACCGTCCCGAACCCGCTCGAACTGTCCGCGATGCTCGTCTACGAGCTCGCCGTCGGCGCGCTGATGGGCCTCGCGATCGGGTGGCTCGGCGCCCAGGCGCTGCGCCGGGTGGCCCTCCCCGCCTCCGGCCTCTACCCGATCGCCGTGCTGTCGATGTCGATCGGCGCGTACGGCGCGACGTCGCTCATGCACGCCAGCGGGTTCGCGGCCGTCTACGTCAGCGCGCTCGTCCTCGGCAACGCCCGCCTCCCGCACCGGCCCGCCACCCGCGGCTTCGCCGAGGGCGTCGGCTGGCTCGCGCAGATCGGGCTGTTCGTCATGCTCGGCCTGCTCGCGTCGCCCGCCGACCTGCCCGCGCAGATCGTCCCCGCCCTGATCATCGGGTCGATCCTGCTGTTCGTCGCCCGCCCGCTGTCGGTGCTGGTCTCCACGCTCGGCTTCCGGATCCCGTGGGGCGAGCGGATGTTCATGTCGTGGGCCGGTCTGCGCGGCGCCGTCCCGATCGTCCTCGCCACCATCCCGATGGTGGAGCAGCTCCCCGGCTCCGACCGCAGCTTCGCGATCATCTTCAACATCGTCGTCGTGTTCACGCTCCTCCAGGCGCCCACGCTGCCGCTGGCGGCGCGGCTGTGCGGGCTCGAACGGGACGACGAGACGCGCGAACTCGACGTGGAGGCCGCGCCCCTCGAGGAACTGCACGCCGACCTGCTGGAGGTCCGGATCCCGGACGACTCCCAGATGAACGGCGTGGAGATCTTCGAGCTCCGGCTGCCCGCGGGCGCGTCCGTCACGCTCATCGTGCGGAACGGGTCCAGTTTCGTCCCGGAGCCCACCACCCCGCTGCAATCCGGCGACACCCTCCTGGTCGTGACGACCGAGGAGGTGCGGGACACCGCGGAGCGGCGCCTGCGCGCCGTCAGCCGCCGCGGCAAGCTGGCCGGCTGGTTCGGCGAGACCGGCACTTGACCGGCGCGGGAACAGGCCGGGGGCGAATCGTGTTCCACTCACGGGTACCATTAGCAGTCGTTCACAGTGAGTGCCAGTCCGGGGCCACCCGCCGGGCTGAGTCAGCTAGGAGGAACCGTGCCGACGTATCAGTACGTTTGCACCGAGTGCGGCGAGCCTCTGGAGGTCGTGCAGAAGTTCAGCGATGACGCGCTGACCGACTGCCCGGCGTGCGAGGGCAGGCTGCGCAAGGTCTTCTCCGCGGCGGGGATCATCTTCAAGGGGTCGGGCTTCTACCGGACCGACAGCCGCGGGTCCGGCAAGTCGACCGTGGGCTCCTCGTCCGGCGGTTCGTCGAACGGCTCGTCGAACGGTTCGTCCGACTCGTCGTCCTCTTCGGGCGACTCCGCGAAGTCCGACTCGTCGGCTTCGTCGTCCTCCTCGTCGAGCGGCGACTCCGGTTCGTCCTCGTCGTCGAAGGAAAAGGTCGCCTGACTTCGTGAACGCGCGGGGGCGACGGCCGCGCGGCCGCCGTCCCCGCCCGTACCGCGTCTTCCGAGCCCGGACGGACGCCGCCCGCACCGGGCGCGCCGCCGGGTTCGCCGCCGTCGGCTCAGCCGGTCCCGGGATGCGCCGCTGGGCGCGCCGCCGTCGGCTCAGCCCGTCCCGGATGTCCCGCCCGGCGGTCGAGCGCCGCTCCCGCCGCGCCGGCACTCCCTCTGGTCGAGGTGCCCGCTCTCGCCCGTCCGTCCGGGCGGATGGTGCCGGGCCGCACGCCCGCGGACACGCGACGCCCCCTCTGAGCTGCGCCGACGCCGCTCCTCTCCTGCTCCCGGCCGACCCGGGGGCGTCCCGCGCCGCCTCCCGGGCCCGCCCGCGCACCCCCGTCACTACACCTCCAGGGTGAACGCGGTCATCGGCCGTGCGCCCCGGGGCGTAGTGCGATTCGCTTCCCTCACACGACGCGTAAGCGGCCGCTCTCCGGTGAGCATTGGTCTGAACGGAACCCGTGCGGACGGGCGGGACCGCAGGTCACACGGACCGAGCGGCCCCGCGGCCCGGACATCGAGATAGCACCGACGCCTCTCGCCGACCGAGAGGCTCCGGCGGCGCATAACCGCCATATCTCGACTTCACCCCGCTCGGGCAGCAGCGGAGAGGAACCATGAGCGAACGCAGCCCGGCGCCCCCCGGCGCCCGACCGAAACGGACGGCCGGGTGGATCGCCGGCCGCCGGACCAAATGGGCCGTACTGGCCCTGTGGGTGATCCTCCTGGCCGCACTCGGCCCGCTCGCCGGGAGGCTCGGCGAGGTGGAGGAGAACGAGGCGTCGTCCTGGCTGCCCGGCGGAGCCGAATCGACGCGGGTCGTCGAACTCCAGGAGCGCTTCCGGTCCGAGGAGTCGATGCTCGCGGTGGTCGTCTACGAGCGGCCGTCCGGCATCACCGGGGCGGACCGCGCGGCGGTCGCCGAGGACGCGACGGCGTTCGCGTCGCTGCCCGGCGCGGAGACCGTGCAGGGCCCGATCCCGTCCGAGGACGGGCGGGCGCTCCAGGTCCTCGTCCCCCTCACCGGCGAGGACACCGTCGTCGACGCGGTGGACGAGGCCCGCGAACTCGCCCAGCGCGGACCGCCCGGCCTCGAAGCCCACGTCACCGGGCCCGCCGGCGCGGGCGCCGACCAGATCAAGGTCTTCGAAAGCCTCGACGGGTTCCTGCTGATGGCCGCGGGCGGCGTCGTCATCGTGCTGCTGCTGCTCATCTACCGAAGCCCGATCCTGTGGATCGTCCCCGTCCTGTGCGCGCTGGCCGCACTCGCACTCGCCCAGTCATTCGTTTACCTTCTGGCCAAGTACGCGGACCTGACGGTAAACGGGCAGAGCGCGGGCATCCTGACGGTCCTGGTCTTCGGGATCGCCACCGACTACGCGCTCCTCCTCGTGGCCCGGTACAGAGAGGAACTGCACCGGCACGAGGACCGGCACGAGGCCATGGCGTTCGCGCTGCGCCGCGCCGCCCCCGCCGTCATCGCATCCGGCGCGACCGTCGCGGCCGGGCTGGTCTGCCTGCTGCTGGCCGCGATGAACTCGACCGCGGGCATGGGCCCGGTCGCCGCCGCCGGGGTGCTGACCGCGCTCGCCGCGATGCTCACGCTGCTCCCCGCGCTCCTCGTGGTCTGCGGGCGCTGGCTGTTCTGGCCGTTGATCCCCCGGTACGACGCGAAATACCTGAAGCCGGAGGCGTACGAGGCCGAACACGGCGTCTGGAGCCGGGTCGCCGCGCTCGTCGGCAGGCGCCCGCGCGTGCTCTGGACCGTCACCACGGTCGCCCTCGCCGGCCTCACGTTCGGTTTGTTCTCCCTCAACGCCACCGGGCTGTCGAACGAGGGCATGTTCACCGGACGTCCCGACTCGATCGCCGGCCAGGACGTCCTGTCCGAGCACTACCCCGGCGGATCCGGCTCCCCGGCGGTCGTCATCGCCCCGGCGGGCGCGTCGGACGGCCTCGCGACGGCGATCCGCGGCACCGAGGGCGTCGCGGGCGTCGGCGCGCCGCAGACCGCGGACGGGCTCGTCCAGTACGAGGCGACGCTGCGGGCGCCCGCCGACAGCGAGGCCGCGCAGGAGACCGTCGAACGCCTGCGCGCCTCGCTCCCCGAGGACGCCCAGGTCGGCGGGACCACGGCCATCACCGTGGACACGAACGAGGCGTCGTCCCGCGACAACCTCGTCATCATCCCGATCGTCCTGGTCGTCGTGTTCGCCATCCTCGTGCTGCTGCTGCGCGCCCTCGTCGCGCCGCTGCTCATGATGGCGACCGTGGTCCTCTCCTTCATGGCGACCCTGGGCGCCTCCGCGCTCTTCTTCGAGCACGTCTTCGGCTTCGAGGGGTCCGACGCGTCGTTCCCCCTGCTGGCGTTCATCTTCCTGGTGGCCCTGGGCGTGGACTACAACATCTTCCTGATGCACCGGGTCAGGGAGGAGTCGCGGTCCCTCGGGACCCGGCGGGGCATCCTGCGCGGCCTGACCGTCACCGGCGGCGTCATCACCTCGGCGGGCCTCGTCCTGGCCGCCACGTTCGCGGCCCTGGTGACGCTCCCGCTGGTGTTCATGGTCGAGCTGGGCTTCACGGTCGCCCTCGGCGTCCTCCTGGACACCCTGATCGTCCGCTCGCTCCTCCTGCCCGCCCTCGCGCACGACATCGGCCCGCGCATCTGGTCGCCGAGCCGGCTCGCCCGCGAGGAACAGGCCGGCGAAAAGCCCAGAGTGCACCATCTCGTCCGCTGACGGCTCCGGGCGGGGCACCCGCCCCGCCCGGAGTTGTCCACAACCTCGACCGGCCGGGCGCCCCTCCTGGCCCGCTGGCTAATGTCGGCCCCATGCCAACCACACCCTCCATCGGCGTCATCGGCGGCTCCGGCTTCTACTCCTTCCTCGACGACGTCGAAGAAGTGCACGTCGACACCCCGTACGGCCCGCCCAGCGACCCCATCGCCGTCGGCGACCTCGCCGGGCGCCGCGTCGCGTTCGTCCCCCGCCACGGCCGCGACCACCGGTACCCGCCGCACAAGATCCCGTACCGCGCCAACCTGTGGGCCCTGCGCTCCCTCGGAGTCGGGCGGGTCCTCGCCCCGAGCGCCGTCGGCTCCCTCACGCCCGACCTCGGCCCCGGCACCCTCGCGATCCCCGACCAGCTCGTCGACCGCACGTCCGGACGTCCGCAGACCTACTACGACGAAGGCGCCGCCGTCCACGTCTCCTTCTCCGACCCGTACTGCCCGCACGGACGCCGAACCGCCCTCGAGGCCGCCCGCTCCACCGGCTGGGACCTCGCCGACGACGGCACCCTGGTCGTCATCGAGGGCCCCCGCTTCTCCACCCGGGCCGAATCCCGCTGGTTCGCCGCGCAGGGCTGGACGCTCATCGGGATGACCGGCCATCCCGAAGCCGTCCTCGCCCGCGAACTCGCGCTGTGCTACACGCCCCTGTGCCTCGTCACCGACCTCGACGCCGGCATCGAGGAGGGCGAGGGCGTCACGATGGAGGAGGTCCTGCGGGTGTTCGGCGAGAACGTCGGCCGGCTGAGATCCCTCGTCGCCGACATCGTCACCGCCCTCCCCGCCGAACGCGACTGCCCCTGCCCGAACGTCCTGGACGGCCTCGAACTCCCCCTGGAACTCCCCTGACCGCCTCCCCTCGGCGGCCACCGCCGCCCGGGCCGGTCCCGCCCCCTTGACCCGCGACGCCCCGCGAACGACCCGACGATCGTGGCCGCCCCACGCGGAGGCGCGTCGGCCAGGTGGGACGGTTCGCGGGGCCCGCCCCACCCTGACGGAGCCCGTGTCGCCTCCGGCCGAACGCGCCGGGGCACCCCTTCGGAGAAACGAGTGACCCGCTCAACGCTTCCGTCCCGCCTGCGCCGGCCGGTGGCGGCGCTGCTCGCCGCGGCCGCCGCGTGGCTCGCCCTGCTCACCCTGCGCCCCGATCCGCCGCCGACCGTCCGCGTCCTCACCGCCGCCCGCGACCTTCCCGCCGGAGCGACCCTGACACCGTCCGACGTCCGTCCCGTCCCGTTCCCCGCCGACGCCGTACCGTCCGGCGCCGTCCGCGCGGACGCGGCGGGCCGGATCCTCGCGGGCCCCATGCGGCGCGGCGAACCGCTCACCGACGTCCGGGTCGTCGGCGACCGCCTGCTGCGCGGCCACGGCCCCGGCAAGGTCGCCACCCCGGTCCGCATCGCCGACGCCGACACCGTCCGGCTGGTCCGCCCCGGCGACCGCGTCGACGTCCTGGCGGCCCCGCCCGCCGCACCACCGGGCGACGCCATGCCCACCCCGCTCACCGGCCGGCCACCCCACGGCGGGTCTTCGGCGGCGGCCCCACTCGGCGAGGCACCCCACGGCGAACGCTCGGCGGCGGTCGCGGGCGTGGCTCCATGGGAAGGGGCGCGTGCGGTGGTGTCGGCGGTACCCGTCATCGCCGTCCCGGCCGCGGACGAGGAACGCGCGCGGGACGGTGCGCTGATCGTCCTCGCGACCGACCGGGCGCAGGCCCTCGCGCTCGCCGGAACGCGGACGGACCTGTCGGTGACGATCACCTCGCCCTGACCCGCCGCCGCACGGTCGCGGACTCTGACTTGGCGGAACGGTGGTCGAAAGAATACGATCCGTGACCGTTCCGGTGCGAGCGGCCCGGAACGCGCGGCCTCCGGGCCGCTCGACCGGCGTGCCCGGAGGGCACGTACCCCCGAAGAGTGGAGCGTTCGCAATGAGTGGATTCAAGAAGTTCCTGCTGCGCGGCAACCTGGTGGAACTCGCGGTCGCGTTTGTGGTCGGCGCCGCGTTCGCGGGTCTCGTGAAGGACTTCGCCAACTCGTTCATCACCCCGCTGATCGCGCTGGTCGGGGGCAAGCCCGACTACACGCACCTCGCGGTCACGATCAACGACACCGAGTTCCCCTACGGAGTCTTCCTCACCTCCGCGATCGCGTTCCTGATCACCGCGGTGATCGTCTACTTCTTCGTCGTGCTGCCGATGACGAAGCTCATCGAGCGCATGGACCGCAACCAGGAGGTCACCGAGCGGGAATGCCCCGAGTGCCTGGGCACGATCCCGGTCAAGGCGCGCCGCTGCCAGTTCTGCACCGCCGAGGTCACCCCGGTCGTCCAGACTCCCGCCTGAGACCGCCGGGCGCTGAGGCCCACGCGTCAGTGGGCGCTGTCGGTTCCGTACTCCCAGTGCCACGGTTCGAACGGATTGCTGTAGGCCCACGCCGGGTGGAACCAGCCGTACTTCTCGGCGTTGGCCTCCATCCAGTTGAACTGCACGGACCCGGAGTTCTGGACGCCGCCGCACAGGTCGAGCGCCTGCCCCTTGCCGTGGTTGCTGGTTCCCGGGACGGCCGCGAAGCCGGGGCGGCGCGCGTAGACGCTGTGCTGCTCGGACAGGCTGCGGTACGCGTCCGTCACGCACATCTCGCGGCCGAACCGCTCCTTGTAGGCGGTGTTCAGCTTGTAGAACCCCAGGGCCGCGTCCGCGCGCAACTGGTGGCCCTCCTGCGGCAGGTCACAGAGGTACTTGGACGGGATCAGCCCGTTCGGGAACCCCTTCGCCTCGGCCACCAGGCTCTCGTCGCACGCGAGCTGCACGCGCTTGGACCGCGGAAGGTCGCCGAGCAGCCCGTTGAGCTGCTCGGTGAGTTCGGCCGAACGCTTCTTCAGCGACGCGATGTCCTGCTCGACGCGGGCCTGCTCGACCGCGTTGCTCGACTGCAGTTCCTGCGCGGTCGACGCGAGTTCCCGCTGGCGGCTCTGGAGGTCGTCGGCACGGTCCACGAGCGCCTGCTGCGTCTGCGCGAGCATCGTCACGTCCGCGGTCGAGCGCAGCACCTGCACCGGGTCCCCGCCACCGAAGATCGCCATGGAGCCGGTGGCGTCCGGATGCTGGTAGGACGTGTTCGCCAGCCGGGCCACCGGCTCACGGATCCGGTTGAGCTCGGCCTCGGCCGCGGCCAGATCCTTCAGCGTGGTGCGCAGTTTCTCCTGCGACTCCTCGAGGGCCTTCCGGCGGTCCTTCATCTCTTTCGTGGCCTTCTCCAGCTCCTCACGAGCCTTCGAAGCCTCACTGCGGAGCTTCTCGTAGGCATCGGCCGGGCCGTCGGCCGCTCTGGCCTCGCCGTGCGCGGAGAACATCGCCATCACCAGGAAGACCGCGGTCAGCGCAGCCGACCGGGGGTTCGGCACGGTGGTTTTCCTCCTGATGCCCGAATGCGGATCAGCGGCCAGAACGCTACCAGAACCCGAACGAGCACCCTGCGTCATCGCGGGGCTTCGGGCCGGACGGCTTCAGCGGTCGCCGCGCTCGCCCCAGCGGCACCACCGTTCGAGGAACGGCACGTCCTCCCACCTGCAGTCGCGCTGCTCCCGGGACCGCTCGGTCTCCCGCGGCGCCGACGGCCGCCGCGGCGTCGCGGCGGGGGTGGGCGCGGGCGCGGGCGCCGGAGGCGGCGGCGGGGTGAGCGTGTCGGCCTGCGGCCCGGCCTCCGGCGCGACGTACTTCCCGTACGTCGGCTCCGCCGCCGGCGTCACCTGCTGGACGGGCGTCACGGCTCGGGACGAACCGTCCCGTTCGCCCCCGAACGTGAACACGCCCAGGGTCGCCAGGAGCGGCACGCCGACCAGAACGCCGACGATCGCCGCCCGTTTCCTCCGGGGCCCGCGCTCTTCGGCCTTACCCGCCTCGGACTGCCCACGATGCCGACCCGTCACGGCACCGAAGCGTACCGACGTCACCTCGCCCGGCCTAGCCGCATCCCTACAGATTCCGCGCACCGACTATCAACCGGGCTCACAACCACCCCCGTGGCGGAGTGCGGGACGTGACGGGCGAACGGGATAAGGGCGCGCGTCATCGGCGCCCGTCCTCTACCCTGTAGGTGCCGTCCGCTACGCTCGTGCGGCGAGCGACGACCGGCCTCCGTAGCTCAGGGGATAGAGCACCGCTCTCCTAAAGCGGGTGTCGCAGGTTCGAATCCTGCCGGGGGCGCAATCATCGAGCAGGGGTTCCGGCCGTGGTCACGGGCGGGGCATCAGGGACGCGTCGGGGTGCTCCACCAGTTCGTGCTCCTCGCGGCGGATGCGTTCGCGGCCCCATTCGCCCAGCGGCTCCAGTGCCCTGTTGAGGGCGCGGCCGTGCTCGGTCAGGGAGTACTCCACGCGGGGCGGGACCTCCGCGTAGACCTTGCGGAGCACCAGGCCGTCCTGTTCCATCTCGCGCAGGTGCTGGGTCAGCATCTTCTCGCTCACGCCGGGGAGTCCGCGGCGCAGTTCGGCGAAGCGCCGGGTGCCGAGTTCGTTGAGCTCCCAGAGGATCAGGCCCTTCCACTTGCCGCTGACCACGTCGAGGGCGGCGTCGATCCCGCAGAAGTACGGACCGCGCCTGGTCTGCTTCGGCATGCCCCAACCTCACTAACTAGAAGGTAAGTACCCCAGAAAATAGTCGGTACTTCTCGTTTCGTCGCGACGGGCCCAGCATGGAGGCGACGTGTTCGACGGATCAAGGAGCTTCCATGACGGATATGCGGGCCCGCGTCGCGGTGCTGGGGATGGGCGAGATGGGACGTGCGCTGGCCGGTGCGCTGGTCGGCGCGGGACGGCCCGTGGCGGTGTGGAACCGGACGCCCGGGAAGGCGGACGCGCTGGTCGGGCGGGGCGCCGTCGAGGTCGGGGTCCGGGACGCGGTGACCGCGGGGCTGGTCGTGGTGTGCCTGTACGACCACGCGTCGGTGCACGAGACGCTCGACCCGGTGGCCGATGGGCTGCGGGGGCGCACGGTCGTGAACCTGACGACCACGACGCCGGACGAGGCGCGGGAACTGGCGAAGTGGGCTGACGCGCACGGGATCGCGTACCTGGACGGGGCGATCATGGCGACGCCGCCGATGATCGGCGCGCCGGGGGCGCGGATCCTCTACAGCGGGTCCCGCGAGGTGTTCGAGGAGCACCGGGAGCTGTTCGGGCTGTGGGCGGACGCGACGTACGACGGTGCGGACGCCGGGATGGCGTCGCTGTTCGACCTCGCGATGCTGGCGGGGATGTATCCGCTGTTCGCCGGGTTCATGCACGGGGCGGCGATGCTGCAGTCGGCGGGCGTCACGGCGGCCGAGTTCGCCACGCGGGCCGCGCCGTTCCTCGCCGCGATGACCGGGGTGTTCCCGCAGATCGCGCAGATCGTGGACGGCGGGGACTACCGCGGCCCCGGGCAGAGCCTCGACTGGACGGTCGCGGCGCTGGACGCGATCGCGCGGGCGAGCCGCGAGCAGGGCGTCGAGCCGGTGCCGATCGACATGGTCCGGGGGCTCGTCCGGCGGCAGATCGAGGACGGGCACGGCGCCGAGGACTTCGACCGGATCATCGAGGGCATGCGCGCCGCGACGTGAACGGCCCACATGTCCCGTAGGTGAATTCTGGCCGGACGTTCGCGCCGGATCTGGCGATCCGGCGCGCCGTCCTGCCAGCCTGGAGGGCCCCGCAACGATCTTGGTGCCCACAGGAAAAGACAACGGTGAGTCTCGGCTTCGAATGGGACTTCGGCGCGATCGTCGCCGCCCTCAGTGTCGTGATCCCCTTCATGGCGTTCGTGTGGGAGTTCGTCGTCGTCCGGCGCAAGCGGCTCGGCTACCGGGTGCAGATGGACACGCTGGCGACGGACACGGCGCACGCGCCGAGCGCGGACGTGCTCGCGCGGATGCACGACGACGGCAGGGAGCTCGACGAGCCGTCGTTCGTCCTGCTGCGGGTGGAGAACGCGGGGCTGACGGAGATCGTCGAGGGCGATTACCTGACGCCGCAGAACGACTGGACGGGGATCCGGGTGACGTTCCGGGACCGCCGGGTGGTCGGCCTGGCGGTGACCGAACTCAGCCAGCCGGAACTGCGCGATTTCTTCATCACGCAGGACGAGAACGGAACGCGGGAGGCCGAGGGGTTCGGCATCACCGGCGATGGGGACGCGGGTGTCATCAACCTGCCGAAGGTGAAGCTCAACACGGGCGCCCACTACAAGGTGCTGGCGGTGCTGGAGCGCAGTGCCGGCGAGCCCGGGGAGCGGTTCTCCACGCCGGTGTTCCGGGCGGACGTGTCCGGCCGGAACAACCGCTGGGTGCGCTGGGCGTCCCGGCTGAAGCTGGCGCGGACCGAGAGCCACACGTTCGCGTCGCGGCCGGCGCTGGTGGGCATCGCGCTGCTGACGACGGCGGTGCTGCTGCAGTCGAGCCTCGCGCTGTTCTGGCGGGCGGAGCCGCCGCCGCTGGACTGCGTCGGCGGGACGCTGCGGCTGCACGGCTCGACCGCGTTCGCGCCGGCGGTGACGGAGGCGGCGGAGCGGTACGTGGAGCTGTGCGGCGGAAAGGGCGCGGCGATCCCGGTCGGGCCGGCGACGTTCCAGGGCAGCACGGAGGGCGTCAACGCGCTGGAGCGGGCCGGTGAGGAGGCGAGGGTCCCCGTCGACGCGGGCCTCGGCGGCCATCTCGCGTTCACCGACGGCCGGGCCGTGGGGAATCATCCCCGGCTGCTGGCGCGGCCGATCGCGTACTCGCTGTTCACCCTCGTGGTCAACAAGGACGCCGAGGTGCAGAACCTGTCGTCGCAGCAGATCCGCGACATCTACGCCGGGGAGATAACGAACTGGTCGGAGGTGGGCGGCGCGTCCGTCCCGATCCAGCTCGTCAACCGCCACCGCGGCTCGGGGACCCGGACGGCGCTGGAGGAGCGGGTGCTGAACGGCGGGGGCCGTCCGCGGGCGGCGGTGCGGGAGGCGACCGTGGCCGACTGCGCGGCGCTGGCGCGGGACGAGCCTGGCGGGTGCGAGGTCGGCCGGACGCCGGCGCTGCTGCGGGAGGTCGCGGACGTTCCGGGGGCCCTCGGGTACAGCGAGGCGGCGAGCGCGGCGGCGGCCGGGGACGTCGTGCGGGTGCGCATCGACGGCGTCCCGGCGACGCTGGACGGCGTCGAGGACGGCCGGTACCCGTACTGGCAGATCGAGTTCGCCTACACCTACGGGGAGCCGCCCGCCGGCTCGATCGCCGCGGCCTTCCTGCGCTACCTGACGGACCAGGGCGGCAAGGACGTCCTGCGCCAGTTCGGCGACCGGCCCTGCTCGGAGACGCGGTTCCCGCTGCTGTGCGAACCGGCGTGACCGCGGAGGCGGCCACGCCGGGACGGTCGCGCGGCGCCTACCGGCGGACGTCCAGCCAGACCAGGCGGTGGTCGGAGGACGGGAACGGGTAGGCGCCGGTCAGCCGGGACAGCGGGTCGGACGACACGGGCCAGAACACGCCGCCGCCGGTGACGCGCGTCCCCCGGGACGGCAGGACGTAGTCGACCCGCAGGTTGCCCGGGGCGGTGTCGGCGAAGTCGGCGGTGTCGTGCCGCGGGTCGCCCTCGTGGTCGAGGTTCGCGCCGCCCTGGACGGCGGCGGCCTCGGCGGCGCCGCCGCTGGACGGGACGGGCGACGCGTCGACGCGCGGGTTGCGGAGGAGCTGGTGGATCGCGCCGGCGTGGCTGTCGCCGTCCTTGGGGTCGGCGTTCTGGTCGCCGGCGATGACGAACGCCGCGCCCGGCCGCAGGCCGCCGCGCCGGCCGCGGTCGTCGTAGATGTAGCGGCCGTGCCACGGGCGGACGTAGTCCGCCCAGAAGCGGATCTCGTCGTGGTTGCGGCGCCCGTTGCGGTCCTCGGCGCCGTCGAAGGACGGCGGCGTCGGGTGGCTGACGAGGAAGTGCACGGTGCGGCGGCCCACGCGGATCGGCACGTCCCAGTGGCTCTTGGACGACAGCCGGACCGACTTCAGCTCCTCGTCGCCGTACCAGTCGGACGGCGTGTGCGTCGTCGCGTCGTCCGGGAGCGCGGCGCCCGGCATGTCCTTCCACAGGAACTTCTGGAAGGTGCGGACCCGCCGGTGGTCGATCGGGTAGCGGGAGTAGACGACCATGCCGTACTGGCCGGGGAACATGCCGTAGCCGTACGCGTCCTGCCCGTAGGGGTCGGAGCCGGGCTCGGTGACGGCCTTGCCGTCGTTGTTCAGGTCGAGGCCGGAGGCGATGCCGGTGTTGCTCGGCGCCGTGTAGCGGTACCGGTACCGGATCGGGTCCGCGCCGCCCTGCCCGACCGACAGGTAGTTGTCCTGGAAGAGCCGGGCGGCCTCGCCGCGCCGGTCGTAGTCGAACTCGTTGACGAGCAGGACGTCCGGGCGGGCGCGCTGGACGATCTCGGCGACCGTCCGGGCCTGCGCGTCGGTGCGGGTGGACAGGTCCGCGACGAGTTCGCCTTCCGCCGCGCGGTTCAGCGACGCGTTGAACGTGGCGAACCGGACGTCGGCGGGAGGTCCGGGGCGTCCGCCGTGTGCGGAGGCGGCGGGCGCGGGCATGGCCGCGGCCGCCGAGACGGCCGCCGCGGCGGCGAGCGCCGCGCGGGCACCGGCACGGATCATGAGCACTCCTTCGGGGGGTTCCCGGGTGGGACCGGTCAGGCGCGGACGCGCACGGCGAGCGCGTACACGCGGGTGATCTGCGAGGCGCTGCCATTGTCGTCCGAAACGAGGTACAGGACGTGACGTCCGTGCGGCGTGCGGCCGCCGAGCGCCATGCCCTCGACGTTGTCGAGGAGCGGGTTCGGCTGCGGCTGCTCGGCGGTGGCGCCGGACGGCGGGCAGTCGGCCAGGTCGACGAGGAGTTCCTTGGCGAGCGCGGCCGGGGCTCCGGCGGGGACGGACGCGACGCCGGAGACGTCCTGCGCGCGGTGCGTCGAGGTGCGGTAGATCCGCACGGTGTTGCCGACGCCGGACGTCCAGCCGCGTTCGAGGGCGAGGAGGCCGCCGCCGCGGAGCGCGACGAGCTCGACCAGGCCGAGGCCGGGGTCGGTCTCGTACGCGTACTGGGCGGCCGGGCGGTAGTCGCGGCCCCGGCTCCGGTCGTAGCGCAGGATGCGGTTGACGCCGGACGCGTCGGTCGACAGCGGGCCCTCCATCCCGGCGTACAGGGTGCGGCCGTCGCGGGTGGCGGCGAGCGCCTCGAACGTGCGGTTCCGCGCGGCGTCGCCCGCGGGGGCGACCCGGAACCGCCCGGGCACGGGCAGTTCGGCCCGCTGCCGGCCGGTCCGCGCGTCGAAGCGGCGGATGGACGGCTCGGTCTCCGAGCTGACGAGCACCGTGCGTCCGCCCGGCTCGGCGACGAGGCCCTCGCCGTCGAGGTCGGCGCCGGTGTAGGGGGTGCCGTCGGGG
Source organism: Actinomadura sediminis (assembly GCF_042675525.1). Taxonomy (NCBI): domain Bacteria; kingdom Bacillati; phylum Actinomycetota; class Actinomycetes; order Streptosporangiales; family Thermomonosporaceae; genus Actinomadura; species Actinomadura sediminis. The sequence continues at coordinate 34,972 of NZ_JBHTJA010000044.1, read as the reverse complement.
CGTTTCAGGGTGGTGACGTCGCGCGCCGCCGCGTGCGGTCCGCCGCGGCCGGCCCGCAGCGAGAGCCCGTACACGCGGGCGGGCGTGGTGCCGATGTTGTCGACCAGCGCGAGGGCGCGGCCGGGGCGGGTGACGGCGAGGGCCGAGAGCCCGGACACGGCCGTGCCGTCCAGGGTCGTCTTGTCCAGCGCGTCGGAGAAGCCGAGCAGCGCGGCGGACGGCGAGCACGCCGCGGCCCGCGGCGGGGGCGAGGCCGCGGCCGGGGCGGCGGGGACGGCGAGGGCGCCGCCGAGCATCAGCCCGGCCGCGGGGACGAGCAACCTACGTGACCACATGTCGGCCTCCGGGGAACGCATGACCCGTGAGCGTACGGCGGGCGGGCCCGCCGTACCCCGAGCGTGATCGAAGCTCCCGCCGAACATCAGATGAACGCACGTTTCCGGTCGCTTCCGACATTCGGCCCGGGATCGCCGGAGCCGCTCGAAGCGGGGATCGGGCCCGTGCCGGACCGGCGTCCCGAGGTGCGGCACGCCGGCGCGCGCCCGCCGGTGCGGCCGCTCGCGAGGCGTCGGCCGCAGGGCGCGAGGGTGCACGGGCGGCTTTCGGAGACGGGCGATTTCGCCGATGTTCGGGAGGCGGGCGGGCCCTACGGTCTCCGACTGACCGGCCCCGGACGTGCGGGGCCGGCGCGAGACTCGTTCCCCCTGCGCCTTCGGGCGTGAAAAGAGGCTCTGTCATGTCCCATCCGAAGTCCGTCCGGCGGATCGCGGCCACGGCCCTCGCGGCCGCGGCCGGTGCCGCCTGCCTGACCGTGGGCACCGGCTCCACGGCGGCGGCCGCGTGCTCCGACGTCGAGGTGGTGTTCGCCCGCGGGACGGGCGAACTGCCCGGTCTCGGCATCGTCGGCACGCCGCTGGTCAGCGCCCTCAAGGCGAACCTGCCCGGGAAGTCGGTCACCTCGTACGGGGTGAACTACGCCGCCGACTACGCGCAGCTCAGCGCGGGGGCGGGCGCCACCGACATGAGCAACCGCATCAAGTCGGTGGCCGCGTCGTGCCCGGGCACCTCGTTCGTGATCGGCGGGTACTCGCAGGGCGCGAGCGTCACCGACATCGCGATCGGCATCCCGACGGTGCTGGGGCGCGGCGGCACGATCCCGGAGAACCTGGCGCCGCGCGTCAAGGCGGTGGTCGTCTACGGCAACCCGCTGCGGCTCTACGGCCAGACGGTCAACAGCGCGAGCCGGACGTACGGGGGGAGGGCGCTCGACATCTGCAACGCCGGCGACCCCGTGTGCGGGGCGGGCGCGAACTTCTTCGCGCACCTGACGTATCCGCTGAACGGCACCGTCGACCAGGGCGCGCGGTTCGCCGCCGGCAAGGTGCGGGCCGGCTGAGCCGTCCGGGCGGCCGCGGGGTCCGGCGGCCGCCCGGACCTTCCGGTCACGTCCCGTCGGACTCGTCGACGACGAGGCGGTCGCCGTCGATGCCGCCGGTGCGGTAGGCGGCGGCGCCGATCGTCTGCGCGGCGACCGGGGCGGTGATGAGCTGGAAGACGGCGACGAGCAGCAGCGGAGCGGCGGCGGTGAGCGTGTCGGTCTGGGGCGCGACGCCCGCGAGGACCAGCAGCAGGCCGATGGTCTGCGGTTTCGTCGCGGCGTGCAGCCGGCTGAGCAGGTCGGGGAAGCGCAGCGCGCCGAGGGCGCCGACGAACGAGAAGGCGGCCCCGGCGGGCAGCAGGATCGCGGTGACGATGTCGGCGAAGCTCATCCGTGCTCGCCCCGTTCGCCCGCCAGCCGGGCCGCGGTGATCGAGCCGACGAACCCGAGGAGGGAGATCACGACGAGCAGGGTGCCGTTCGCGGGCTCGTCCTGGGCGGCGCCGTGCACGGCGATGCCGCTGACGAGCAGGACCGCCAGCACGTCCAGGGCCATGATGCGGTCGAACGAGGTGGGGCCGCGCAGCAGCCGGAGGGTCGTCAGGACGAGGGCGGCGCCGAGGAGGCTCAGGGCCAGGACGTAGACGGCGATCATGCGGGCTCCTCCGGTTCGGGCTCGCCGACGGCGCGCAGCAGGCGGCGTTCGGTGGCGAGCAGATCGTGCTTGACGGACTCCGCGTCGGCGGGGTCGGCGACGGGCATGCCGTGGATGAGGAACAGCGAGCGTTCCCAGTCGACGTCGAGGACGAGCGTGCCCGGCCGCAGCGACATGCTCGTGGTCACCGCCAGGAGGACGACGTCGGACCGTGAGCGCGCCCGCACGTGGACGAGGGCGCCCCGGACGCGGCCCGGCCGCCACAGCGCGTGCCTGCCGATGACGACGCTCGACACGAGGAGGTCCCAGCCGAACACGGCGAGGGCCTGGGCGAGCCGGATCGGGCGCGGCCGGGTGAGGAACGGGACGGTCGGCAGCCGCGTGACCGCGTAGGCCCCGAGCGCGACGGCGATGCCGGACAGGACGGTCGCGGCGTCGGCGCGTCCCCACAGCAGCAGCCACACGCCGAGCAGCCACAGGGCCATGCCGGTGCGGGAGCCGATGCGGCGCAGGACGTTCACCGTTCCTCCAGGACGGCCTGGACGTAAGGGGCGGGGTTCAGCAGCTCGGTGGCGGCGCGGTGGCTCCAGTCGGTGAGGGGCCCGGCGAACGCGGGGACGAGGAGGCCGACGCAGATCATCGCGGCGGTGACGGTCCGCATGATGAGGACGCCGCCGCGCGCGGCCGCGTCGTGGCGGCGTTCGGGCAGCTCGGCCGGGGTGCGCCAGAACGCCAGGGCCCACACGCGGCTCATCGCCATCAGGGTGAGGAGGCTGGTGAGGACGGCGACGCCCGTGACGGCGTACGCGGCGACGCTCCCGGATCCGACGCCGGCCTGGAAGAGCCCGAGCTTGGCGATGAACCCGGAGGTCGGGGGGACGCCGCTGACGCTCAGGGCGGGGATGAAGAACACCACGGACAGGAACGGGGAGACGGCCGCGAGGCCGCGCAGGCGGGTGAGGGTGATCTCCCCGGTGAGGCCCTGCATGAGGTCGCTGACCAGGAACAGCGTCGCCTGCACGATGATGTGGTGGACGAGGTAGAGGATCGCGCCGGTGAGTCCCGCGACGCTGAACAGGCTGAGCCCGAACAGCATGTAGCCGATGTGCCCGACGAGCGTGAACGACAGGATGCGGTGCACGTCGTCGTGGGTGAGGGCGCCGAGCGTCCCGACGAGCATGGTGAGCGCGGCGAGGCCGAGCATCGGCCAGGACAGGCCGTCGCGGGGGAACAGCAGGGTCTCGACGCGGATCAGCGAGTAGACGGCGGCCTTGGTGAGCAGCGCCGCGAACACGGCGGTGATCTTGGTGAGGGCGGCCGGGTAGCTGTCGGGCAGCCACAGGTGCATCGGGACGATCGCGCTCTTGATGCCGAACACGACGAGGAACAGCATGGCGAGCGCGGTGCGCGTCCCGGGCGGCAGGCCGGCGGTGCGGACGGACAGGTCGGCGAGGTTGACGGTGCCGGCCGCGGCGTAGGTGAGGCCGATCGCGGTGAGGAACAGGATGGACGACGTCAGGCTGACGGCCGTGTACGTCATGCCGGCCTGCACGCGCTCGCGGGTGGGCGACAGCGTCATCAGGACGTAGCTCGACGCGAGCATCACCTCGAAGGCGACGAACAGGTTGAACAGGTCGCCGGACAGGAACACCAGGCAGACCCCGGCGGTGAGGGTGAGGTAGGCCGGGTAGAACACGCCGGGCTCGTGCTCGCCGAGGCCGCCGACGCCCTCCCCCACGCCGTGGATCATGATGGCGAGCAGGACGACGGCCGACACCGTCACGAGCAGCGTGGAGAGCCGGTCGGCGACGAGCGTGATGCCGAGCGGCGCGGCCCAGCCGCCGAGCTGGACGGCGATGACGCCGTCCCGGGCGACGGCGGCGACGAGCGCCGCGCCCGTCGCGACGACCCCGGCGACGACGAGCGGCGCGACGATCCGCAGCCAGTTCTCCCAGCGCCGGACGACCAGCGCGAACGCCGCGCCGAGCAGCGGCAGGGCGAACGGCAGCGGGACGAGGACGTTCATGCGCCGCCCCCGCGCGGACCCTCGCCGGACCGCCCTTCTCCGGGCGGGCCCGCACCGGGGCCGGGACCGTCCTCCCGCGACGGTTCCTCGTCCCCCTTCCCGTCACCCTCGCCGTCACCCTCGCCGTCACCCTCGCCGGTGCCCTCGGGGCGGCCATCGCCGGGGCGCTCGACGTTGCCCTCGACGGGGTCGCCCGACCAGGTGTCGGGATCGGCGTGCTCCTCCGCGCAGACGCGGCGGTCCTCGACGTCGTCCTGGACCTCGTCCTCGCCGGTGAGGAGGCGGCTGCGGTAGGCGAGGGCCAGCAGGAACGCGGTGACGCCGAAGGTGATGACGATCGCGGTGAGGGCCATGGCCTGCGGGAGCGGGTCGGCCATTCCGCCGTCGTCCTTCCCGCCGAGCAGCGGCGGCGACCCGGACGGGCCGCCCGCGAGCAGCAGCGCCAGGTTGGCGCCGTGGCCGAGCAGCATGAAGCCGACGACGATGCGGACGAGCGAGCGCTGCAGCATGAGGTGGAAACCGGTCCCGAACAGGACGGCGACGGCGGCCGTCAGCGCAACGGTGGGGCCGGTCATCGGGGCTCCTCTCCGGCGACGTCGCGGGCCGCCTTCTCCGCACGGTCCTCCTCCGCGCCGTCCTCCCCCGCGCCGTCCTTCCCGGGCTGCCGCTCCAGGCTCGCGCCGAGCGTGGTGAGGACCGTCAGGACGAGCCCGAGCACCAGCAGGTACACCCCGATGTCGAAGAACAGGCTGGTCGGAAGGTGGATCTCGCCGATGAGGGGGGCGTGCGCGTGGTACGTCGTCTGGTACAGGAACGCGTCGCCGGTGAGCCAGCCGGCCGCGCCCGCCGCGACCGCGACGAGCAGGCCACCACCGAGCAGCACGGCGGGACGGACCGGGATCGCGTAGGCCAGCTCGCGCTTCCCGCCGGGCAGGTAGCGCAGGACGAACGCCATGCCGGCGACGAGCCCGCCGACGAAGCCGCCGCCGGGGCGGCCGTGCCCGGCGACGAGGAGGTACACCGACACCACCAGCAGGGTGGGGCCGAGGAGGCGGGCGGTGGCCTCCAGGATGACGGACGAGCCGCCGAGCGGCGGCCGTCCGGGGGCGGCGAGCCAGCGCGTCCGTCCCTCCGGCTGCTCGGGCGGGTTCCGCGGGGACGGCTCCCCGGTGAGCCCGTGGGTGGGACCGGGGCGGACGGTGCGGCGCTCGCGCAGCGGCGGGGCGCCGGGCCCGGTGAGGATGAGCCCGGCGACGCCCATCGCGGCGATGGCGAGCACGACGATCTCGCCGAGCGTGTCGAGCGCACGGAAGTCGACGAGGATCGCGTTGACGATGTTCTTCGCCTTCTCCTTCTCGGCCGGACCGGCGTAGGCGGGGCCGACGGGGTCGGCGCCGCGGCTGAGCCCGGCGACGGCCATGAACAGCGCGACGAACACGCCGAGGCAGGCGCTGACGAGGGCGGTGCCGACGCGGGCGGACGTCGTCCGGCGGCGCGGCGGGAACCGGTCGGACAGCCGCCGCAGCGCGAACACGAGCATGATCAGCGACAGCGTCTCGACGACGAGCAGGGTGAGCGCCACGTCGGGGCCGCCGTGCACGACGAACAGGCCGCCGACGGAGTAGCCGACGCCGGCGAGCAGCAGCGCCGCCGACAGCCGGCGGCGGACGCGGACCGCCGCGAGCGAGCACACGACGACGACGCCGACGAGGAGCGGCTGCGCGGGCTCGTCCCAGGCGCGCAGCCGGTCGGCGGACGGCCGGGGCGCGGTGCCGCCGATGAGCCCGGCGACGAGCCCGGCGCCCGGCAGGAGCAGCACCATCACGCCGATCACGAACAGGTACACCGGCAGGGAACCGGTCTGGATCCGGCGGGTGACGCCCCGCGCGGCGGCGAGCGTCGCGGCGACGGTGCCGTCGTAGGCGTCCTGCGCGTCGGGGGCGCGCCACCGGACGGACCGGGCCGGGAACGTCCGCCCGAACGCCCAGTACAGGGCGAACCCGAGGGCGAACGCGACGAGGGTGAGGACGACCGGCGGCCCGAGCCCGTGCCAGAGCGCGAGCTCGTAGCCGGGCGACGGCGCCGGGAGCGTGTCGGCGTACGCGGCGAGGAGGGGGTCGAGGGGGCCGGTGAGCAGGCCGCCGGCGAATCCGGCGACGGCGAGGACGACGACCGGTCCGACGAGCCCCCACGGGCGCCGCCCGCCCGGGCGCGGCCGTCCGGCCCCGTCGCCGGTCTCGTCGCCGTCCCCGCCGCCGAACGCGCCGCCGAACGCGCCGTGCAGGAACCGCGCCCCGTAGGCGACGGTCAGCGCGGAGCCCGCCACGATCCCGGCGAGGACGATCGCGTCGGTGCCGCCGTGCGCGAACGCCTTGAGCGCGGCCTCCTTCGCGACGTACCCGAGGAACGGCGGCAGCCCGATCATGGACGCGGTCGCGAGGGCCGCCGCGACCGTGAGGACGGGCCTCCGCCGCCCGGACAGCTCGTGGGCGCGCCGCGTCCCCTCCTCGTGTTCGAGGACGCCGACCGTGAGGAACAGCGGCGCCTTGAACAGGCCGTGCGCCAGCAGCAGCGCGATACCGGCGAGCGCGGCCGTCCGGGTCCCGGCGCCGAGCAGCACCATGAGGAAGCCGAGCTGGCTGACGGTGCCGTAGGCGAGCAGGCGTTTCAGGTCGTCCTGGCGGAGCGCGACGGCGCCGCCGACCAGGAGGCTGACGAGGCCCACGGACACGATGAGCGGGCTCCACAGGCCGGTCTCGGCGAACGCGGGCGACAGCCGCGCCACCAGGTAGACGCCGGCCTTCACCATCGCGGCGGCGTGCAGGTAGCCGCTGACGGGCGTCGGCGCGACCATCGCGGCGGGCAGCCACGCGTGCAGCGGCATCTGCGCGGACTTGGCGAACGCGCCGAGCAGGATCAGCACCATCGCGGTGCGGGCGGCGGCGCCGCCGGGTGGGTCCGCGACGATCTCGGAGATCCGGTACGTCCCGGCGGCCTCCCCGAGGACGACGAACCCGACGAGCATCACCAGGCCGAACGCGGTCGTCGTCAGCAGCGCCTGCAGGGCGGCGCGCCGGTCCGCGGTCCGCTCGGGGTGCCCGGCGCCGATGAGGATGAACGAGCTGACGGTGGTCAGCTCCCAGAACACGTAGAGGACGAGCAGGTTGTCGGCGAGGACGAGGCCGGTCATCGCGCCCGCGAACGCGACGAGCGTCCCGACGGTGAGCCGGTCGGTGCGCGGGCCGGACGGGAAGTACCAGGCGGAGTAGCACAGGACGACCGCGCCGACGCCCCCGACGAGCAGCAGCATCACGACGGCGAGGGCGTCCAGCCGGAAATCGACCGCGAGGCCGAGGTCGGGCGCCCAGGACAGCCGCGCGGTGTCGTCGTGCCCGCCGGCGACGTCCCCGGCGCGGGCGATCGCCCACGCGGCGGTGGCGGCGGGGACGAGCGCGGCCGCGTACCCCATCGCGCGGCCGTTGCGTCCGGCCGCCCAGGGGACGAGGACGGCCGCGGCGGCGTACAACATGATCAGCGCGAACATGAGGACGCCTCGGCACCCCCTCCCCTGCTGATCATCGGTGCTGTCGTCGATCTACCCGATGTGCGGCACCGAAACGGACGCGCCGGGACGGGCGGGGCGAGGCGGACGCCGCACGGGCGGGGCGCGGGCACTGGGCGGGGCCGGGCGGGGGCCGCTCCCGAACCGGTTGTCGGGTGGGCGGGGGTTTGGTTTTCTGCTGGTGCAACGCCCGAGGATCCCCCTGCCCCGTCTGGAGGCGACCGTGAGCGGCGACGAGAAATTCTCCTGGCACGAGGCCGAGAAGGACTTGATGGCCGGAATCGATACGTCGATCCCGCATTCGGCGAGAATCTGGAACTTCTGGATGGGCGGCAAGGACAACTACGCGGTCGACCGGGAGGCCGGTGCCCATTTCGCCAGCATCTATCCGAGCATCGCCGACATGGCGCGCTCGTCCCGGTACTTCATCATGCGGGTGGTGCGGTTCCTGGCGGGCGAGGCGGGCGTCCGGCAGTTCCTGGACATCGGCACGGGGCTGCCCAGCCACGACAACACCCACGAGGTCGCGCAGCGCGTCGCGCCCGACTCCCGCATCGTGTACGTCGACAACGACCCGCTCGTCCTCGCGCACGCGCACGCGCTGCTCACCGGCAAGGGGACGGGCGGCACCGACTACATCGACGCCGACCTGACCGACCCCGCGTCGATCCTGGACGTCGCCCGCACGAAGCTCGACTTCGGGCGGCCCGTCGCGCTGATGCTCATGGGCGTCCTCGGGCACGTCCCGGTCTCCGGGGACGACGACGCCCGCGCCCGCGAGATCGTCGAGACGCTCAAGGACGCGCTGCCGTCCGGTGGCTTCCTCGCGCTCTACGACGGGACGAACACCGACCCGTCGTTCGTCGAGGCGGTCGGCGACTACAACGCGGGCGGGTCCGAGCCGTACGTCCTGCGGAGCCCCGAGCAGCTCGGGCGTTTCCTGGACGGCTTCGAGCCCGTCGACCCGGGCCTGGTGGAGATCGGGCGGTGGCGGCCGGACCCGAACCCGTTCGGCGACGCGGAGAGGCACGACGCCTGGGGCGGGGTGGCCCGCAAACCCTAGGCGCCGCGCCTCCCGGCAGCGCCGTTCAGGGGCGTTCGCCGGGTTCGTCGACGACCGCGGCGGCCACCCGGACCTGCTCTTACTGCAGGGTGCCGCTCTTGACGACGATGTCGCCGCCATCGCCCTCGATGGTCTGGTCGCCGACCGCGATGGAGCGCTCGCCCCGGTACCGGTAGGTCTCCGGATCCAGCAGGACCTCCTGCCGCACCCAGCCCTCCTTCGCGGTCAGCCCGAGGGTGATCGCCGGGCGTCCGGCGGCGTCCACGGTGCCCTCGGTCGCGGTGACGCCCGGGATCCGCTTCATCGCCCGGAAGATCGTCGCCTCGACCGCCGGGGGGTGCAGGTTCTCGGCGAGGATGGTGATGAGGGTGCCGAACGCGAGTTCGTCCGGTTGCCCGGGGATCGCCCCGATCTTCTGGAGGAGCGCGTCCGGGTCGGTCGGCAGCGGATCGAACCGGGACGCGCGCGGCCCCTTCTCCGAGACGGGGGACTCGACGAGCCTCCCGTTCTGGTACGCGGCGTACTGGTGCCTCCCGTCGATCCGCCGCCACAGTTCCCAGGAACGCGTCGCGTACGGTCCGCCGGTGACGACGCCGGAGGGTTCCGCCGCGCCCTTCATCCGGATCTTGGTGTAGAGCCACTGCTCGGGTCCGGGCGCGGTGAACGGGCGGGAGGCGGCCGCCGCGGCGGCGTTGTCGAGGACCTCGGCCGCGTGCGCGACCGAGCCCACGGCCTGGATCGGCGCGCGGGGCCGTCCCTCGTCGTCGACGGCCACGACCGACACGCCCGCGGTGACCGCGGCGGCCAGGGCGCCGACCGCCGCGAGCCGGACGGCGATCCGGGAAAGCCGGCGGCGGGTCCGCGCGGCCCCGGCGGACGCGGCGGTCTGGGCGGACGCGGCGGTCTCGGCGTCGGGACAGGCGCCTGCGGGCGCGGTGCAGCCGGACGCGGACGGTCCCGGTGGAGCAGCCGAGCACGACGGCGATCTCCGGGTGGGCGAGCCCCTCCCAGGCGACCAGGCGGAGCAGTTCGCGGTCGCGCTCGGCCAGGCCCGCGAACGCCTGGGCGATGGCGGACGTGTCGACGAACTCGTCCGCGGCGCCGGCGAGTTCGTCGCGGAGTTCCGGGTGCAGGGTCGTCGTCCGCCTCCGCCGCCGCGTCTCCTTCTCCCAGTGCCTGGCCGGCACCCGGCGCGCGACGCCGTAGAGCCAGAGCCGCGCGGCGTGGCCCTCGGGGACGTCGTCCAGCCGCCGCCACGCGACGGTGAAGGTCTCGGCGACGACGTCGGCGGCGTCGTCCGGGGAGGAGCAGCGGCGCAGCACGTAGCCGAGGATCGGCTCGTACGACGCGGTGTAGACGGCCTCGAACCGGGCCTTCCGGTCGTCCTTCGGGTCAGCCATGGGCGGCCCGGTGTCGCTCGTGACGCATGCGGCTCTCCTTGAGTCGGTTCGCCCCATACGTCCGGCCGGGGGCGCCGGCGTTACACCGGCGCGGTTGAATGGACGCGTGGCGAAGGCGTGCGCGTGCGGGAGCGGGATCGGGTACCGGCGGTGCTGCGGGCGGTTCCACCGGGGGGAGGCGGCCGCGGCGACGGCCGAGGAGCTGATGCGGTCGCGGTACAGCGCGTTCGCGGAGCACGACGAGGACTACCTGCTGCGGACGTGGCACCCGGCGACCCGCCCCGCCCGGATCGACTTCGACCCGGGGACGCGCTGGACCGGCCTGGAGATCGTCCGGACCGAGGCGGGCGGGCCGGGCGACGCGCGCGGCGTCGTGGAGTTCCGCGCCCGGTACTCGTCCGGCGGGGAGGCCGGGGAGCTGCACGAGGTCAGCCGGTTCGCCCGCGACGGCGACGCCTGGGTCTACGTCCGCGGCAAGATCGGCTGAGCGCCGCCCGCCCGCCCGGCGCGCGGCTCACCCGCCGGCGGCGGGCGGGCCCCGCCACGGCGAGGGTCCCGCCACCGCCTCCGCCCGGTCCAGGACGTCCGCCGGATCCAGGGCGGAGCCGTCCGCGAACGCCGCCGCGAACGCGTCCGCGCCGAGCGCCGACCGGGACCGTTCCGCCGCGCGGTCGATGTCGGAGCGCTCCGCCGGGCTCGCCGGGATCCGCGCCGCGGCGCGCACGGCGGCGGCCTTCCCCAGCAGCGCGGCGGCCTCCGCGTGGCCGCCCGTCAGCCCGTACGCGCCCGCCAGCCCCTCCAGGGCGCCGGCGACGTCGCGCGGCGACTCCTGGCGGATCGCGACGGCCAGCGCGTCCCGGTGGTAGCGGACGGCCGTGTCCGCGTCCCCGCGCAGCTCGGCCACGTACCCGAGGCCGAGCTGGTTCAGCGTCAGCGACAGCGGCGGGAACTCGTCGGGCGACGCGCCCTCCATCATGCGCGCGAGCCGCTCCGACGCCTCGTCCAGCAGCCCGGCGTGCCGCGCCGCGAGCGCCATCCCGGCCTCCGCGAACCGGACCGCCTGCAGGTGGCCCCGCTCCGTCCCGAGCCGCATCGCCCGGTCGCACAGCCGCAGCGCCGCCTGCGGGTCGCCGCGCATCACGGCGATCCAGCCGCGCCAGGCCAGCCGTGCCGCGACGTCGGGCCACAGCCGCAGTTCCTCCGCCATCCGCTGCCCGTCGCGGTGCAGCCGCTCCGCCCCGTCGAAGTCGCCGGTCAGCTCCGCCAGCCCGCCGAGCCACTCGGTGGCCTGCAGCCGCCCCCACCGGTCGCCGAGGTCGCCGAACAGCGCGGCCGCGCGGCCGGCGTCGCGCTCCAGCGCGGCGAGGTCGCTGCGCACGTGGGCGTGCTTGGCGCGCAGCAGCAGCGCCGCCGCCTCGCCCCACGCGTCGCCCGCCGCCCGGAACGCGGCGAGCGCCTCCGCCAGGACGGGCCCGACCGCCGTGACGTCGTCCACGTCCGAACCCGCGAACGCGAGGAACCACCGCGCCCACGCGGCCAGGTGCGGGTCCCCGGTCGCGTCCGCCGCGCGCAGCGCCGCGGCGCTGCGCGCGGGCCAGTCGCGGGCGTCGCCCTTGAGCATCGTGAGCCCGGTACGCCACGTCAGCGCGCGGGCGCGCAGGGCGGGCGACCCGCCGCCGGGCGCGAGCGCCGCGTCGAAGGAGCGCAGCGCCTCGCCCAGCCGGCCGCGCAGGAACCAGTACCAGGCCAGCGCGCAGACGAGCCGCAGCGCGCGGTCGGCGGCGCCGTCCGCGACGGCCGTGTCGAGCGCCGCGCGCAGGTTCGCGGTCTCGGCGTCGAGCGTCCGCAGCCAGGACGCCTGCCCGGCGCCGCGCAGGTCGGCGCGCTCGGCGAGGTCCGTGTAGTACTCGCTGTGCCGGGTCCGGACGCGTGCGTGCTCCCCGGCGTCGCGCAGCCGGTCGGCGCCGTAGGCCGCCACCGACTCCAGCAGCCGGTACCGGGCCTCCTCCCCCGGCCGCTCGACCAGCACGACCAGCGACCGGTCGACCAGCCGGACCAGCAGGTCCCAGACCTCCTCGGCGGGAACGTCCCCGCCCGCGCACACCGCCTCGGCGGCGGCCACCGTGCAGCCGTCGGCGTGCGCCGACAGCCGCCGCAGCACCGCCCGCTCCGGCTCGTCCAGCAGGTCCCAGCTCCAGTCGATCATCGCGGTGAGGGTGCGCTGCCGGGGCGGCGCGCCCCGGTGTCCCGTCGCGAGCAGCCGGAACCGGTCGTCCAGCCGCGCGACGAGCCCCGCGACGCCGAGCGTCCGGACGCGCGTCGCCGCGAGTTCGAGCGCGAGCGGGAGCCCGTCGAGCCGCCGGCACAGCACCGCGACCGCCGCGGCCGTCTCGCCGTCCAGCCGGAACCCGCGCGCCGCCGCCTCCGCCCGCGCCGCGAACAGCCGCACCGCGCTCGACCGCGCGAGCGCCGCGGCGTCGTCCGTCCCGTCCCGGGCGGGCACGTCCAGCGGCGGGACCGCCCACACCGCCTCGCCGGGCAGGCCGAGCGGCTCCCGGCTCGTCGCCAGCACCCGCAGCCCCGGCACCCGGCGCAGCAGCCCGCCGGCCAGCCCGGCGGCCTCCTCGACGACGTGCTCGCAGTTGTCGAGGACGAGCAGCAGGCGGCGCCCGCCGAGCGCCGCCGCGAGCCGGTCGAGGGGCGCGTCCGGGCCGCCGGGCACGTCGTGCACGTCCAGGACCGCCGTCACGACCGCGGCGAGGTCGGGGACCGTGGCCCGGTCGACCGCCGCCAGCTCCACCAGCCACACCCCGTCGGCGAACGAGCCGGACAGCCCGGCGGCGACCTCCACGGCCAGGCGCGTCTTCCCGACGCCGCCCGGCCCCGTCAGCGTGACCAGCCGGTCGGTGCCGAGCCGGGCCCGGACGTCCGCCACGGCGCCGTCCCGCCCGATCAGCTCGGTCGGCGGGACCGGCAGGTTCGAGCGCGGCGCCGTGCGGGCCGCCGCCCGCACGGGCGGCGCGTCCAGGCCCGGGTCCTGCCGCAGGATCGCGCCGTGCAGCTCCGCCAGCTCGACGCCCGGGTCCAGGCCCAGCTCGTCGGCCAGCAGCCCCCGGAACCGGTCGAAGCTCTCCAGCGCCTCGTGCTGCCGCCCCGCCCGGTACAGGGCCCGCATGTGCGCGGCGCGCAGCCGCTCCCGCAGCGGGTGCGCGGCGACGGCGGCGGCCAGCTCCCCCGCCAGCGCCCCGTGCTCGCCCAGCTCCAGCCGCACCTCCGCGTGCTCCTCCAGCGCGGTCAGCCGCAGCTCCTCGAGCCGCGCCGCCACCGGACGGACGAACGGCTCGTCCGCGAAATCCGCGAACGGCGCGCCGCGCCACGCCCCGAGGGCCTCACCGAGCAGCGCGGCCCGCTCCTTCGGGTCCGCCGCCGCGCGCGCCTCGTCCACGAGGGACTCGAAGCGCCGCGCGTCCACCCGCCCGGCGTCGGCGGCCAGCAGGTACCCGGCGGGACGCGACTCCACGAGGGCCCGCGCGCCCGGTTCGGCGTCCTCCAGCACCCGCCGGAGCTGCGACACCTTCGCCGACAGCGCGCCCGCCGGGTTCCCCGGGAGCGCCTCGCCCCACAGGTCGTCGATCAGCCGGTCGGCGGGGACGGGCCGGCCCTCGTGCACGAGCAGGTCGGCGAGGAGGGCCCGCACCTTGATGCCGGGCACGGGGACGAGCCCGCCGTCGTCCGTCCACACGGCGAGCGCGCCGAGCACCCCGAATCGCATGCCGGAACCTTAGAGCGTCGAGGGGGTTCCGCTGAAGCGCCCTCGGACGCGCGGGAAGGGCCGACCTGCGCGCGAGCTCCGACTTCGCCGCGACTCCCGCCCGGCTCCGCGAACTGCTCGACCGGCTGGAGGCCGGGAGCCCGGAGTTCCCCGGCCTGTGGGCGCGCCACGACGTGCGGCCCAAGACCCACGACCTGCTGAACATCGGCTTCCACGCCTTCAACGTCGCCGGCGTGCCCGGACACCAGCCCCTGATCTACCGGGAGCACCCCGGTAACGACTGAGCACCGCCGTACCCGGGCATCTCCCGAACGAGGCGGACTTCTCCGCGCCCGCACCCGTTCCGACCTGGGACTTTCCGGTGGCTACCCCGACCGGAAGGCGGCCGTAAGGATCCCGTAAAGCTCCTCCGCCACAGTGGGTCCTGTTCGAAGGAACAGGGAGGGACACGGTGAGGGAGGTGGACATGGACGCGGACGGTGCGCGGCTGCGGCTGGCGGTGATCATCGGCAGCACGCGGCGCGGGCGGTTCGGCCCGACCGTGGCGGAGTGGTTCGCCGCGCGGGCCCGCAGGCGCCCGGACCTGGACGTCGACCTCGTCGACCTCGCGGCGTGCGCGCTCCCGCAGGCGCTGCCGGACGAGGACGAGCCCGCGCCGCCCGCGGTCGCGGCGCTCGGCCGGCGGCTCGCGGCGGCCGACGCGTTCGCCGTCGTGACGCCCGAGTACAACCGGGGCTACCCGGGCGCGCTGAAGGTCGCGATCGACTGGTTCTACGACGAGTGGCGCGCCAAGCCCGTCGCCGTCGTGTCCTACGGCCGCGAGTCGGGCGGTCTCCAGGCGGCCGCGCAGCTCCGCGAGGTGTTCACCGAGCTGGAGGCCGTCCCGATCCGGGACGGCGTGGCGCTGCCCTGCTACTGGCGCGACTTCGCCGCCGACGGCTCCTGGCCCAAGACCGGAGCCGAATGCAACACCACCGTGACCACGACCCTGGACCGGCTCTCGTGGTGGGCCCGCGCCCTCCGCGACGCACGCACCGCACACCCGTACGGCTGAACTCGGAGGACGACCATGCGCAAGATCATCAGCTCCACCTACGTCACGCTCGACGGCGTCATCGCGGACCCGCAGGTCTGGACCGCCCCGTACTTCGGGGAGGAGGCCGCCGAGTACGGCCGCGAACTCCTGTTCTCCTGCGACGCCCTGCTGGCGGGCCGCGAGACCTACGTCGCGTTCGCCGAGACGTGGCCGGCGATGGAGGAGGCCACCGGCGACTTCGGCGTCCGGATGAACTCGCTCCACCACTACGTCGTGTCCGACTCGCTGGAGAAGGCCGAGTGGGGCGACAGCACGATCATCCGGCGGGCCGACGCCCCCGCGAAGCTCGCCGAGCTGAAGGAGCAGGACGGGCAGGACATCCTGCAGTACGGCTTCGGCAAGGTGTCGGAGACGATGGTCGAGCACGGGCTCCTGGACGAGCTGCGGCTGTGGATCCACCCGGTGATCGTGGGACCGTCCGACACGTCCAAGCTGCTGAGCGGCACCGGGTTCGGTGCCTCGTTCGAGCTGGCCGGCACCCGGACGTTCTCGAACGGCGTCATCGTCGCGACCTACACCCCGGCCGCCAAGTGACGCACCGGCCGCACCGCACCGAGGCCCGCGCCTTGATGTAGGAGGAACCCCCTGAACAGCGAAGCGCCCCGGTCGACGACATCGTCGGCCGGGGCGCTCGGCACGTCGGCGTGCCGACTCACACCAGGTCGAACCGGCCCTTCCGCACCTCGGCCACGAACGCGGCCTACGTGTCCGGGGCCAGCGCGAGGTGCCCGGCGGCCGGGGCCTTGCTGTCGCGGATCTGCGCGGGTGGGTTCGCGGGGAGGTCGAACTGCCTGCGGCTGTACGCCCCGGCGGCGGGTCCGCTGATGTGGGTGTACGCCGGGGCGGGTGTACGCCGGGGCGGGTGTACGCCAGGGCCGGTGCCCGCGAGGTGGGGACGCTGGTCACGGTGCGGGCCGAACGCGGCGGCTGGTGCTTCTACCGGTCGCCGGACGGGCGGGCGCGGGCGCGTCGGCCGGCGCCGTGCGGCGACACGGTCGCGGCGGCCGAGCGGCTCGACGACCTCCTCGAACCCCTGCTCTCCCCCGGGACCTTCCCGGCGTGACCCGGCCGGACGGGCCCGCCGCGGCGGCCGCGGCCGGGGCGGCGGTCACTCGTCGAGGACGGCGCGCAGGACGTCCGGGGTCCGGGTCGGGGGTTCGGCCTGGACGCCGAGGCGGTTCAGGGCGTCCTGGTAGCGGGCGATCTCGGACGGACGGTCCGGGTAGAGGGCGCCCGCGAGCTGCTCCAGGTAGACGACGTCGGGCAGTTCGGGCTCGGCGAACCGCAGCAGCGTCACCGGGCCGCCCTCGGCCGCGTGGCCGCCCGCGGAGAACGGCAGGATCTGCACGGTGATGTTCGGCCGCTTCGCCATCTCGATGAGGTGCCGGAGCTGGCCGCGCATCGTGCCGGCCCCGCCGACCGCGCGCCGCAGCGCCGCCTCGTCGATCACCGCCCACAGCTTGAGCGGGTCGGGCCGGGCGAAGACGCGGCGGCGCTCCATCCGCAGCTCGACCAGCTTGTCGATCTCCTCCTGCGGGGACTCGGGGTGCCGGGCCTGAAGCAGGGCGCGCGCGTACTTCTCGGTCTGCAGCAGTTCCGGGATCGCCTGCACCTCGTACTGGCGGATCAGCACCGCGCCCTGCTCCAGCCCCAGGTACGGCTCGAACCAGCCGGGCACGACGTCCCCGTAGCGCTGCCACCAGCCGGGCTGGTTGGCGTGCTCGGCGAGGGCCAGCAGCGGCTCCCGGACGTCCGGGTCGGTCACGCCGTAGAGGGTCAGCAGGTCGGCGACGTCGCGTTCCTTGAAGCCGACGCGTCCCAGCTCCATCCGGCTGATCTTGGAGTGGGAGCCGCGGATCTCGTAGCCGGCCGCCTCGGTGGAGATGCCGGCGGCCTCGCGGTGGCGGCGCAACTGCGCGCCGACCAGCATCCGCAGGACGGTCGGGCCGGCGAGCTCGCGGCCGCGGGCGGGCGGCCCGCCGGGGGCGCCGCCGGGCGCGGACGGCGCGCCGGATGCTCGCGGTGGTTCTCCCACGGGGCGCCTCCTCGGACGCGCGGATCGTGCCGACGGAGAAAAGTTACCCGCCGCCGGTGGCTTTGCCCAATGTCCGGACAGGCCCGAGCGGACGCTCACCCCCGTCCGATACCCGCACGACGAGCCCCCCGCACGCCCGTGACCTGCCAGGATGTGAACCTGAGAATTTCTCGAAGAAAATCCGGCCGGGATGTCGATCCGGCCGCCCCCTCTTCGACGCGTCGGTGAAGGCCCGGGAGGGACCCGGGCCGCACGGAGGAGACGACATGCGCTTCCTGATGATGACCACGGACGACGGCTCGGCCCAGCAGGCGCCGGACGAGACGATGATGGCCGAGATGGGCGCGTTCATCGAGGAGATGACGAAGTCCGGCGTCCTGCTCGCCACCGGGGGCCTGGAGCCGGGCGGCACCCGGATCTCGGCGACCGGTGGCAAGGTCACCGTCACCGACGGCCCGTTCACCGAGGCCAAGGAGGCCGTGGTCGGGTTCGCGCTGATCGACGTCCGCAGCCGCGAGGAGGCGATCGAGCTGTCCAAGCGGTTCTGGAAGATCGTCGGGGACGGTCAGGGCGTCATCCAGCAGGTGTTCGGGCCCGAGGACATCCCGGGCTGACTTGCGCGGGCGCGCCGCCGGTGCTCTCATCGGCGGCGTGACGACCCCCGAGACCGGACGCCCCGGCGTCCACGCCCGCATCGACGCGGTCTGGCGGCTGGAGTCCGCGCGGATCACCGGCGGGCTCGCCCGCCTGGTCGGCGACGTCGGTCTCGCCGAGGAACTCGCGCAGGACGCGCTCGTCGCCGCGCTCGAACAGTGGCCGGAGTCGGGCGTCCCGGACAACCCGGGCGCCTGGCTCATGGCCGTCGGCAAGCGCCGAGCGATCGACCGCATCCGCCGCGACCGGCGCCTCGACGCCAAGATCGAGGAGATCGGGCACCGGCGGGAGGCCGAGGCGCAGGGCCCGCCGCCGGAGTTCGAGGCCGCCGAGGACCCCGAACGCATCGACGACGACGTCCTGCGGCTGATCTTCACCGCGTGCCATCCCGTCCTGCCCGCCCGGGCCCGCGTCGCCCTCACCCTGCGCATGCTCGGCGGGCTCTCGACCGACGAGATCGCGCGGGCGTTCCTCGTCGGCGAACCGACCGTCGCGCAACGGATCGTCCGGGCGAAACGGACGCTGTCGGAGGCCGGGGTCCCGTTCGAGGTGCCCGAGGGATCCGACCGCGCGGCGCGGCTGGCGTCCGTCCTGGAAGTCCTGTACCTGATCTTCAACGAGGGGTACGCGGCGACCGCCGGGGACGACTGGGTGCGCACCGACCTCTGCCAGGAGGCGCTCCGGCTCGGCCGGGTCCTCGCCCGGCTGGCGCCCCGCGAACCCGAGGTCCACGGGCTCGTCGCGCTCATGGAGATCCAGGCGTCCCGGTCCCGCGCCCGGACCGGGCCGGCCGGCGAACCCGTCCCGCTGCACGAACAGAACCGCGGGAAATGGGACCCGCTGCTCATCCGGCGCGGGTTCGCCGCGCTGCTGCGCGCGAAGGAACTCGGCGGGACGCCCGGCCCGTACGTCCTGCAGGCCGCCATCGCCGCCTGCCACGCCCGCGCCCGCACCGCCGCCGAAACCGACTGGCCGCAGATCGCCGCACTGTACGAGGTCCTCGCGGGCGTGGCACCGTCCCCGATCGTGGAGCTCAACCGGGCCGTCGCCGTCGGGATGGCGCACGGCCCCGGACGGGGCCTCGCCCTCCTCGACACCATCGCCGACGACCCCGCCCTGCGCGGCTACCACCTGCTGCCCGGCGTCCGCGGCGACCTCCTCGCCCGGCTCGGCCGCACCGCCGACGCCCGCGCCGAGTTCGAACGCGCCGCCGCGCTCACCCGCAACGAGCCCGAGCGCCGCGCCCTCCTCGACCGCGCCGCTGGTATGCATGGGGACGGCAGCACGGCGACCGGCCGTGCGAGAGAGGAGTCCCGATGATCGCCCGTCCGGACGTCGAGGCCGCCGCCGCGCGCATCGCCGGGCACGTGCGCAGGACGCCGCTGCTGGAGATCGACCCGCTCGTCCCCGCCGGGCGGATGTGGCTGAAACTCGAACACACCCAGCACACCGGCTCGTTCAAGGCGCGCGGCGCGTTCAACCACATCCTCGCCGCCCGCGCCGAGGGACGCCTCCCGGACTCCGGCGTCGTCGCGGCGTCCGGCGGCAACGCCGGCCTCGCGTTCGCGTACGCGGCGGCACGGTCCGGCGTGCCCGCCGAGGTGTTCGTCCCGGAAACCGCCCCGCGGGTGAAGGTCGAGCGGCTGCGGGCGCTCGGCGCGGCCGTCGTCCAGGTCGGCGCCCGCTACGCGCAGGCCGCCGAGGCCGCGCACAAGCGCGCCGCCGACACCGGCGCCCTGTTCTGCCACGCCTACGACCAGCCCGAGGTCTGCGCCGGGCAGGGCACCCTCGGCCTCGAACTCCTCGCCGAGGCCGACGTCGACACCGTCCTGCTGGCCGTCGGCGGCGGCGGCCTCATGGCGGGCGTCGCCGCCGCCCTCGAAGGACGCGCCCGCGTCGTCGGCGCCGAACCCGCGACCATCCCCACGCTGGAACGCGCCATGGCCGCCGGACGCCCCGTCGACGTCGGCGTCTCCGGCGTCGCCGCCGACTCCCTCGGCGCCACCCGCCTCGGCGGCATCGCGCACGCCGTCGCGTCCCGCACCGGCGTCCGTCCCGTCCTGGTCGACGACGACGCGATCATCGGCGCCCGCCGCGCGATCTGGGACGAGTACCGCATCGCCGTCGAGCACGGCACGGCCGCCGCCGTCGCCGCGCTCCGCACCGGCGCGTACCGCCCCGCACGGGACGAACGCGTCGCGATCGTCCTGTGCGGGGCGAACACCGACCCGTCGACGCTCTAAGGGGCGACCGACTGCAGCGGCATCGGCCGCACCCCCGACGACTTCGCCATCGGCGCGTCCCCGCACGCCGCCCCCACCAGGAACCGGGACAGGGCGTAGTCGATCGGGTGCGGCACGACCGCCCCGTTCTCGATCCTCTGGTACTTCGTGAGGTTCATCGCGTACGACACCTGCCGGGTCCCGTCGGCCGTCGACAGCGACTGCGTGCCCGCACCCCACACGAGCCCGTCATGGCCCCAGAACGTCCCGCACGGCAGGTCCATCGAGTACAGGCCCAGCCCGTAGTTCGCGATCAGGTTCCCGTTCGCGTCCGTCCACGGCCGCGTCCGCTTCATCTCCGCGAGCGCCTTCTCCCCGATCAGCTCGCCGCCCAGCAGCTTCCGGTAGAAGGAGTTCAGGTCGTCCATCGTGGACACGAGGGCGCCCGCCGTCCACACCCAGCTCGGGTCGTAGACGCTGTAGTCGCGCGGCGGATCGATGTAGCCGAACATCGACGCGTACATCTTCGGGTGCGGCCCCCGGATCCGGGGCCGCTCCGGGAAGTACGTGTGCCGCAGCCCCGCCTTCCGGACGACGTGCCGCTCGACGTACCGCGCCGCGTCGTCGCCCGTCACCCTCTCCAGAAGCAGGCCCGCGAGGATGTAGTTGGTGTTCGAGTACGACACCCGCTCCCCCGGCTCGTTCGTCGCGGGAGCCGCCAGCCCCCACTCCACGAGCCGCTCCGGCGGGAGCTCCCGGAACCGGTGCTCGTCGAGGCTCTTCCCCGACGGCTCCAGCAGCGACGGGAACGCCGCCGGGAGGTAGTCGCCGATGCCGCTCGTGTGGTTCAGCAGCATCCGCACCGTCACCCGTTCGCCCCGCTCCCCCGGCACGAGCTCCGGCAGGTACCGGCCGACCGGCGCGTCCAGCTCGACCCGCCCCGCCTCGACCTGCTGCAGGACCGCGGTGGCGACGAACGTCTTCGTGATGCTCCCCACCCGGTGCCGCATGTGCGGCCGCACCGGCCGCCCCGTCCGCACGTCCGCGTCCCCGGCCGCCCCGCGCCACACCTCGCGGCCGTCCCGCACCTGCGAGAAGACCCCGTACATCCCCGCCTCGTGGACGCCGCCGAGCGCCGCGTCCAGCCCGTCCCGGTCGATCCCGGTCTCCGCCGCCGCGGGCGCCTGCAGCGTTCCCGCCGCCAGCACCGCCGCCGCCCCCAGGGCCGCCCACCTGGCCGTCGCGCGCCGCACCGTCATCTCGCTCCCTCCGTCGGCGATCACCATCCGGGGACGAGCCTTCCGAAGGCGCCTTGCGGATGTCATCCGACGCACGAACGAGATCGGCGTCCTGCTCGAGACCCATGCGCGCCCGCCGCGCCCGGCGCGGTCACGACGCGAGCCGGGCGGCGAGGCCGCGCGCCGCCCGGACGTACGCGGCCGCCCCCTTCCGCGCCGCCAGCGCCTCGATCTCCGGGATCGCGCCCCGGGCGCCGCACCACCGCGCCGTCCGGGCGCCGAGGGCGAACAGCCGGTCCAGGCCGTGGACGGGACGCTCCCCGGGGCCCGGGCACAGCATCGGCAACGCGACGGCGAGCACCGCCCACACGTCGGCGAACGCCCCCGCCTCAGCCGCTCGCTCCAGGCCGTCCGTCATGAGCGATGGACGGACCTCCCCCTCGAGGAGGAGGCGGGCGACGTGGCGCCCCACCGCGGCTGCGGGGAACTCGCCGCGCGCGCACACGTCGAGGATCAGGTCGTCCGACCGTGCACCGTGCTCGGCCGCGAGCCGGTGGGCGAGGAACTCGGCGACGTCCGCGGCGAACGGTCCGTTCGCGGGCGTCCGTGCGAGCAGCAGCGCCGGCCGCGAGGCGTCCCCCACCATGAGGGCGTGCCGGTGCAGGCCCGGCGCCAGATGGGCGGCGACGACCTCGGGATGGGACGGCAGCCGGGACGGCCACCAATGCACGAACCAGCCCCGATCGCTCGCATCGGGCGGCAAGGCGGCGAAGACCGCGTCGACGAGCGGCAGCCCGGTCGGCCCGTCCTCGACCGGGCCGGGACGCCGCGACCGAGGAGGCCGGACGCGGTCGTCCGCTTCGGACGGTCCGGCCCCGGTGAAAGGGAACGCCGTGTCGAGGTCGGCGTCGGCCGGCGGCCCTTCGAGTCCGTCGACAACGATCGAGATCTCGGTGCGGCCGTCCCGGTGCGGCGGCAGGGGGCCGGGCCGCACCAGCACACGCGGCACGGGCGGCGCCGCGAGCCAGCGGGCGGCGGTCCGGGCGGCGGGGGTCGCGATCCGCGCCGCGCGGCCGGCGGCGTCGGGATGCGGGCCGGGCGGCAACCGGAGGAGGGCCTGCTGGAGGTCGGCCGGGCCCGGATCGGCTCCGGCGCCCGCGCAGATCTCCAGGCGCCGGACGAGAACGGCCGGATCGAGGTGGCCGGTGGAGGCCGTGGGGGTCGCCAGCAGGAGCGGCGGCATGGTCCCGGCCTCGGCGGCGCCGACGATCTCGGCCGCCCGGTAGAGGTTGAGCATGTCCAAGGGACCGTCGAACGTCCCGGGCATCCGATCGCGCCAGCCGGTGGGGTCCGATGCGGGATCGGTCAGCAGCCGGGCGGCGGCGAACAGCCAGTCGGTCACGTGCTCCCAGGGCCAGTGCCGAGCGCCGTAGAAATGTTCGAGCCTCTCGAGGGAGGGCTTCATGGCCGCGCGGAGGCCGTCCGGGTCCGCGTGGGCGAGCCGGACGAACCCGTCCATGACCTGCTCCACCCGGCGCCAGCCGCCGTCGTGCGCGGAGATGCGGGCGGCGAGCTCGGCCGGAGTCGTTATCGGTTCGGGAAGCGGGTCGGTGTCGCCGGTGCGGGGGGCGGCCGGGCCGAGCGGCTCCGGGGCCGGATCGGCGCCGACGGGCTCGGACACGGCCGGGTCGCCGCCGAAGCGGGCCGTGACCCGGGTGCCGAGGTCGGGCGGGAGCAGGGGTGCGGCGTCGGCGAGCGGGGCGCCGTCCGTCCCGTCCGGGAGGGTGAGCGCGAGACGCACGGCCTTCTCCCGCACCGCGTACGACTCGTGCCCGAACGCCTGCGCGACGGCCCCCGCGCAGGCGTCCGCCAGGCCGGGACGGTGCCGGACGGTCTCGCGGAGCCACGCGAGTCCCGTCCGGACGAGCCCGGCCTCGGGGCGGAACAGCAGCCCGTCGAACGCCTCCGCCTGCAGGGGCGCGGGCAGGTCGGGGACCTCGCGGAGCAGTTCCAGGGCGAGGGTCGCCACCGGGCCGGGCGCGGACGGGAGCAGCCGCGCGTAGTCGCGGGCGCGTTCGGCGGTCTCGCCTCGCCGGGCGGACGGGTCGTCGTGCGTCAGCAGGTGATGCAGGCGGACGAAGAAGCGAAGTTCGAGCTCGGTGCCGCCGCGCAGGAAACGGCGGACGCAGCCGTCCAGCAGCGTGCCGCGGTCGAGGTCGCCGCGCGCGGCCATCGTGGCGAGTGTGCGGGGCCACGAACGGTCGTCGCGCAGGGCGCGGCCGACGCCTTCGGCCTCGAAGACGCGCGGCAGCAGGACGGGCAGCAGCGGGTCCTTCGGGCGCGGCGGGCCGGACCCGACCCAGCCGACGACGAGCGGGTCGTGGTCGGGCGGTTCGGCGCCGGTCTCCCGCAGGAGGGTGAGGACGAGGCCGAGGCCGACGTACCGGGGACCGCGGAGTCGGAGGGCGAGGCGTTGCGCGAGGTCGGCGCGCCACGCGTCGTCCCGCACGGCCCAGATGTCCAGCAGCCGGCCGTCGTCGTCCGGTTCGCCGGGCCACCGGTTGCGGAACTCGCGGCGGTTCAGCCAGGACGCGACGGCCGCGGGACCGCCGAGCGTCCCGGCGCCCGCCGCCCGGTACGCCCAGTGCGCGTCGCCGATGCCCGCCCAGGGGTCCCGGCGCGCCCACGCGGCCCGCAGGTGCCCGGGGAGGGCGGCCGCGACGGCGCGGCGGCCGTCCTCGTCGAGGTCGAGGACGGCGGCGGCGACCCCGTCGGCGTCCCGCGCGTCGATCAGGCCGGCGACGCGCGGCCACACGGCATCGGACGGGTGCGCAGCGCTCGTCATGCCGCGAACGCTAGGCGCACCCCCCGACAAAACGGAGGGAGCCTCCTCAGCTCAGCAGGTCGGCGAGGGTCTCCCGGCGGGACGGGTGCCGCAGCTTGTGCATCCCCTTCGACTCGATCTGCCGGATCCGCTCCCGGGTGACGCCGTAGACGCGGCCGACCTCCTCCAGCGTCTTGGGTTCGCCGCCGGCGAGGCCGAACCGCATCGAGATGACGCCCGCCTCCCGTTCGGTGAGCGTCTCCAGCACGGCGTCGAGCTTGCCGCGCAGCATCGAGGACGCGACGGCGTCGGCGGGGTCGCCGCCCTCGGGGTCCTCGATGACGTCGCCGAGTTCGCCGTCGCCGTCCTCACCGAGCGGGGTGTGCAGCGACAGCGGCTCGCGGGCCTGGCGGCGCAGCCACTCGACCTTCTCGACGGTGACGTCCAGCTCGACGGCGAGTTCCGCGGACGTCGGCTCGCGGCCGAGGTCCTGCGAGAGGCGCCGCCGGACGCGCGTCATCCGGTTCATCACCTCGACGACGTGCACGGGGATGCGGATGGTGCGGCTCTGGTCGGCCAGCGCCCGGCTGATCGCCTGCTTGATCCACCAGACGGCGTAGGTGGAGAACTTGAGCCCGCGCCGGTACTCGAACTTCTCGACGGCGCGGATCAGCCCCAGGTTGCCCTCCTGGACGAGGTCGTTCAGCGGCAGCCCGTGGCCCACGTACCGCTTGGCCAGCGACACGACGAGGCGGAGGTTCGCCTCCACCATGTGCTCCTTGGCGCGGCGGCCGTCCTCGGCGATCCAGGCGAGGTCCGCGCGGTCCTGCGGGTCGAGGGCGTCGCCGAGGGCCTCGAGGCGCTGCCGGGCGAACAGCCCCGCCTCGATGCGCTTGGCCAGGTCGACCTCCTGCTCGGCGGTGAGCAGCGGAGTGCGGCCGATGCGGGACAGGTAGTCCTTCATCGGGTCGACGAGGTCGCGGTGCGCCGCCGCGCCGCGGGGTGCGGCGGTGCGGGGCGCGGTGGAGCGGTGCGCGATGGTGGCGCGGGGCGCCGCACTGGGGGCGTGGCTGGCGTTCAGGGCGGTGTCCTTTGCTGGTCCGGCCGGGAGGGAACGGGTCACGCCGTTCGGGTACCCGCCTCCGCCTCCTCCCAACCCCGCGCGTTCGGTATCGCGGACCCGCGGGCGCGGGTGCGGCCCGGCCGGTTCCGGCCGCACCGCACCCGCGTCCTGCGGGCCCTTCGCGGTCAGCCGATGACCAGCAGCAGGTCTCCGGCCTGGACGGGCGCCGCCGCGGGAACGGCGAGGCGCGCGACGGTCCCGGCGACGGGCGCGGTGATCGCGGCCTCCATCTTCATGGCCTCGATCGTCGCGACGACGTCGCCCGCCGCGACCACGTCGCCCTTCGCGGCCCGCAGCGTCACCGAGCCGTCGAACGGCGCGGCGACATGCCCGGGCTCGTCGGGGTCCGCCCGCTCGACCGGCGGCGCGTCCGACACGACGGACTTGTCGCGCACCGACAGGGTGCGGAGCTGGCCGTTCACCGAGCAGATCACCTGCCGGACGCCCGCCTCGTCGATCTCCCCCACGGCTTCGAGGCCCGCGAGGACGCGCACACCCGGTTCGAGGTCGAACGCGACCTCGTGGCCGGTGCGCAGGCCGTACAGGAACGCCCCGGTCGGCAGCACGGACAGGTCGCCGTACGCGGCACGCGACTCCCGGTAGTCCTTGGCCGGGCCGGGGAAGAGGAGCCGGTCGAGCGTGTCGCGCACCTCCGTCCCCGTGAGCGCCTTCTCCTCGTCCCGACCGAGTTCCGCGCGCACGGGCGTGTACTGGCGTCCGGCCAGCGCCTTCGTCCGGAACGGCTCGGGCCACCCGCCCGGCGGGTCCCCCAGTTCGCCGTTGAGGAACCCGATGACGCTGTCGGGGACGTCGTAGCGGTCGGGGTTCTCGAAGAAGTCGTCCGGGTCGGCGCCCGCCGCCACCAGATGCAGGGCCAGGTCCCCGACGACCTTGCTGGACGGCGTCACCTTCACCAGGCGCCCGAGGATGCGGTCGGCGGCCTCGTAGCAGCGCTCGATCTCCTCGAACCGGTCGCCGAGGCCGAGCGCGACGGCCTGCTGCCGCAGGTTCGACAACTGCCCGCCCGGGATCTCGTGCCGGTACACGCGCCCGGTCGGCGCCGGCAGGCCCATCTCGAACGGCGCGTACAGCTTCCGGACGGCCTCCCAGTACGGCTCCATCACCGTGAGCGCGTCGAGGTCGATGCCGGTCGCCCGTCCGGTGAAGTCGGTCGCGGCGACGATCGCCTGCAGCGGCGGCTGGCTCGTCGTGCCCGACAGCGGCGCCGCCGCGCCGTCCACGGCGTCCACCCCGGCCTCGATCGCGGCGACGTACGTCCCGAGCTGCCCGCCCGCCGTGTCGTGCGTGTGCAGGTGGACGGGCAGGTCGAACCGCTCGCGCAGGGCCGCGACGAGCGTGCGCGCGGCGGGCGCCCGCAGCAGCCCCGCCATGTCCTTGACGCACAGGATGTGGACGCCCGCGTCCACGAGCTGCTCCGCGAGCCGCAGGTAGTAGTCGAGCGTGTAGAGGCGCTCGTCCGGCGACGACAGGTCCCCGGTGTAGCAGAGCGTGCCCTCCACGAGGGCGTGCGTCTGGAGCGCGGCGTCGATCGCGGGACGCATCCGCTCCACGTCGTTGAGCGCGTCGAACACCCGGAAGATGTCCACGCCCGTGCTCGCCGCCTCCTTGACGAACGCGCGCGCCACCGAATCGGGGTACGGCGTGTAGCCGACGGTGTTGCGGCCGCGCAGGAGCATCTGGATGCACAGGTTCGGCGCCGCCTCCCGGATCGCCGCCAGACGGTCCCACGGCGACTCGCCCAGGAACCGCAGCGCGACGTCGTAGGTGGCCCCGCCCCACGCCTCCACCGACAGCAGTTGCGGCGTCATGCGCGCGAGGTAAGGCGCGGCCTTCACCAGGTCGTACGTGCGCACCCGCGTCGCGAGGAGCGACTGGTGCGCGTCCCGGAACGTCGTGTCGGTGACGGCCAGCGCGTCCTGCGCCCGGAGCCGTTCGGCGAACGCGCGCGGCCCGAGCGCCAGCAGCCGGTCCCGGGAGCCCTGCGGGAACGGGCCGTCCATGTCCAGCGGCGGCAGCTTCGCCGCCGGGTCCAGGTCGGTGGGCTGCTCGCCGTGCGGCTTGTTCACCGTGACGTCCGCCAGGTACCGGACGAGCCGCGTCGCGCGGTCGCCGCTCGACCGGGCCGTCAGCAGCTCGGGGTGATCGGCGATGTAGGACGTCGTGACGCCGCCCGCGCGGAAGTCCGCTTCGTCCAGCAGCGCCTGCAGGAACGGGATGTTGCTCGCCACGCCCCGGATGCGGAACTCCGCGACCGCCCTGCGCGCGCGCCCGACCGCGTCGGCGAACGTCCGTCCCCTACAGGTCAGCTTCACCAGCAGGGAGTCGAAGTGGGGGCTCACGATGGCGCCGCCGTACGCGGTGCCCGTGTCGAGGCGGACGCCCGCGCCGCCCGGCGACCGGTACGCCGAGATCTTCCCGGTGTCGGGCCGGAACCCGTTCGCCGGGTCCTCCGTCGTGATGCGGCACTGCACCGCGAACCCCGACACGGTCACGTTCTCCTGCGAGATGCCCAGATCCGGCAGCGTCTCCCCGCCCGCGATCCGCAGCTGGCTCTGCACCAGATCGATCCCCGTGACCTCCTCGGTCACCGTGTGCTCGACCTGGATGCGCGGGTTCATCTCGATGAACACGTGCCGGCCCCGGTCGTCCACGAGGAACTCCACCGTGCCCGCGTTCTCGTAACCGATCTCGCGGGCGAACGCGACGGCGTCCCGGCACAGCCGCTCCGCGACCTCCGCGTCCAGCCGCGGCGCGGGCGCGATCTCCACGACCTTCTGGTGCCGCCGCTGCACCGAGCAGTCGCGCTCGCGCAGGTGCACCGTCCGTCCCGCACCGTCGGCGAGGATCTGCACCTCGATGTGCCGCGGCCGGTCGACGGCCTGCTCCAGGAACACCGTCGGGTCCCCGAACGCGCTCTGCGCCTCCCGCCGCGCCGTCTGGACGGCCGCCTCCAGGTCCTCCCGGTGATCGACCCGCCGCAGCCCGCGCCCGCCGCCGCCCGCCGCGGCCTTCACGAACAGCGGGAACCCGACCTCGTCCGCGGCCTCCAGCTCCCGCCCCTCCTCGGGCGTCGCCGACCGCAGCACCGGCAGCCCCGCCCGCCGCGCCGCCGCGACCGCCTCGATCTTGTTGCCCGCGAGGTTCAGCACCGCCGACGGCGGCCCGACGAACTTGATCCCGTTCCGCTCGCACGCCTCCGCCAGCTCCGGGCTCTCCGACAGGAACCCGTACCCGGGGTACACGGCGTCCGCACCGACCCTCAGCGCGGTCTCCACGATCCCGTCCACGTCCAGGTACGCCCGGACCGGATGCCCGCGCTCCCCGATCTCGTACGCCTCGTCCGCCTTCTGCCGGTGCAGCGACAACCGGTCCTCGTGCGCGTACACCGCGACACTGGCGATCCCGAGCTCATAGGCCGCGCGGAACGCGCGCACGGCGATCTCGCCCCGGTTCGCGACGAGCAACTTCGATATCACGTGTTCTCCCAGGGGTCGGCCGACCCGCCCGCCCGCACCCGACGGACGAACCGAATTTCCTGGTATCTACCCTCGTGAACGGAACAGACGGCCGATCGTTCCTGGCGAACAAGCCGATAGATGATCGATCGTAGAAAAACCACGAACCTTTCCCCCGATCACCGAACGCCCCTGACTCGTCCTGACCCTCCCGGTCGTCCCGAGCGGCTCGGCCGCTCGGTGCGCCGTCACCGGCCCGGCTTCGCTCGCCGCCTCGGCCCGCTCACCTGGTTCCCCTGGGACCGAAGGCCGCTCCCCGCCCATCGGCGAATCCCTCTCCGGCTTCCTCCATGCGGCCGACACGGCTGATCCGCTTCTATCCGGACGACCGAAAAGGGGTTCGCCCGCGCGCACCGTCATGACTCGGAGATCACCCGTCGGTAAAGTCTCTGCCGCTTTCCGATAGGGCGACAGGGGGTCGTGTGCTGATGGATCAGGGGACGTGGGCGCCCGGCGCGAAAGCGCTCGCGCCCGGCGATCCGGAGTCGATCGACGGTTACCGGATCCTCGGAAAGCTCGGGGAAGGCGGCATGGGCGCCGTCTACCTGGGGCTCGCCGGTTCCGGGCAGAAGGTCGCCATCAAGGTCGTCCGTCCGGAGTTCGCGGGGACAGAGTCCTTCCGCGCGCGATTCGCGAGCGAGGTGGCGAACGCCCGGCGCGTGGCATCGTTCTGTACGGCGCGGGTCCTCGAACACGGCGAGACGCACGGCATGCCCTATCTCGTCACCGAATACATCGAGGGCCCTTCGCTGGCCGATTACGTCAAGGCCCACGGCGCCGTCCCGGCCGGGCAGTTGCGCAGCATCGCCATCGGGGTCGCCACGGCGCTGACCGCGATCCACGCGGTCCGGCTCGTCCACCGCGATCTGAAGCCCGCGAACGTCCTGCTGTCGGCGACCGGCCCCCGGGTCATCGACTTCGGGATCGCCCGCGCGATCGACGCGGGCGAACGCCACACGCGGACGGGCAACGTCGTCGGAACCCCCGGCTGGGTGGCGCCCGAGCAACTGTTCGACGGCCAGGTCGGCACGGCGGTCGACATATTCACCTGGGGCACCCTGATCGCTTACGCCGCGACGGGACGGCACCCGTACGGCACCGGGAACCTCGCGACGCTCGCCGCCCGCGCCCGGGAGGCAGGACACGATCTGTCCGGCGTACCCGGGGAGCTGCTCCCGCTCGTCCGGGCGGCGCTGGCACCGACGCCCGCCGGGCGGCCCACCGCCGACGCGATCCTGCGGCACCTCGCCGGCGGCGAGGACGCGGAACGGGCGGCGACCGACATCATCGGCCGCGAATGGACGGCGCCGCGGGTCGCCGCGCCGAGCCCCGAGACGCGCGAAGACGTCCTCCCGGGGGCGCCCGCGCCCCGGCGGCGGCGCCGGGGCTGGCTCGGCCCCGCGATCACGGCCGCGGCGACGGCCGTCGTGGCGGGCGGGGCGGGCATCGCGGTACTCGCCGCCCAGGGCGACGGCGAGCACCCGGCGGAGGAGTCGTCCGCCGCGCCGTCCGCCGCGGCGACTCAGCGCCGGGCCGCCGTGTTCACCCGTATCTCCGACCCGTGCGGCACCATCCCCCCGGCCCTGGCCGCCGAACTGGTCCCGAACGGGCGGCCGGTGCCCACCGAGAACGTCGCGGAAGGGGTCTTCGGGGCGGGCGGCGTCGGAACGGGATGCGGCTGGACGTCCGGTGGGCAACCGGGCTCGGACGTGCAGAGAACACGCAACCTCGTCGTCGAGTTCGTCATCAGCCCGGAGGCGAACGGAGGCGCCGCGCGCACCGCCCGGGACTACGCGCTCGGACGGTCCACCGTGCAAGGCCGGGCGAACACCACGGTCGGGGACGGCTCGTACGGG
This sequence comes from Actinomadura sediminis, assembly GCF_042675525.1. Taxonomy (NCBI): domain Bacteria; kingdom Bacillati; phylum Actinomycetota; class Actinomycetes; order Streptosporangiales; family Thermomonosporaceae; genus Actinomadura; species Actinomadura sediminis. Next base: position 4,533 of record NZ_JBHTJA010000044.1, on the reverse strand, counting down.
CCGCTGACTTCGCTCGGCGGCGTCGGCGACGAGGCGTTCGCGGCGACCAGCCGGACCAGGGCGGAGGACGGTGCCGTGTTCACCGGCGCCGCGGCGGGGATCCGGCACCGGAACGTCCTCATCGAGATCCGGTACGGCGGCGCCGACTACACGGCCGACGGGAAGGCGCCCCTCGACGACTCGGGCGTCCCGCCGGAACGGATGCGCGAGGCGGCCGGGCGCGTCGCCGTCGCGGTCGTGAACGGCCTGAACGCCTGCCCGCAGTGCTACAACGAGTGACGGGAACCCGATGACCGGTACCGCCGAGCGTCCTCGATGGCTTCTGCACGCGGCGACGGGGGCGGGGGCGGCGCTCCTCGTGGCGGCCGCGCTCGCCGGTTTCGCGGGTCTCCGCGACCCGGACCCGGACTCGGGACGGCGGCCCGCCGCGTCCCCGACCGCCACCGTCTCCCCGACGTCCGCCGAGTCCACCGCGGTGTCCGGGCCGGGCCTGCTCACCGCGGTGCCCGACCCCTGCGCCCTCGTCCCGGCCGCGACGTTCGCCCAACTCGGCCTGCGGGCGGCGGCGGCCGAGTCCGGCCGGGACCGCCGTGCCTCCGACGGCGCCGACACCGCCTACTGCGAGGGGACGGGCGGGCGCGGCGGCGCGGGAGCGGAGGACGATCGCCGATCCCTGCGGGTGGCCGCCGTCCTCCACGGAACCCGGGAGGAGGCGAGCGACGCGATGGAGTTCGACCGCGGCGTCACCCGGAGCCTCGCGAACACCGCGACGAAGGGCTCCGCCGACGGCGCCGAAACGAGAACCGGTCCCTACCGGGAGATCGCGGGCATCGGCGGCGAGGCATTCGCGCAGCGCACCGACGAACCGGGCTGGTCGTCCACGACGGTATGGGCGAGACACGAGAACGTCACTCTGAAGATCGTCTACGGGGCGGCCGTCCCGGACCCGACGCCGGCGGCCGAGGCGGTCGCCGGGCGGGCCGTCGCCGCGCTCGCCGGGTGAGACGCCCCCGTCCGCACCCGGACGGGGTCAGCGGTTGCGGTTGCGGAGGAGGACGGAGGCCACGCCGGCGACGGTGGCGAGGAGGGTGCCGGCGAGTGCGCCGCCGACGAAGCCGCCCGCGAAGCCGCCGCCCGGGTCGCCGAGGAGGAACCAGGCGGCCGCCGCGGCGGCGGCGAGCAGGACGTAGACGGCGACGAAGGCGTAGAAGCGGCGGCTCCAGAACAGGTGCCGGGCCGGGGCGTCGGGGGCGGCGGGGAGTTCGGCGCCGGGGCCGAAGGTGGCGGCCTTCGGGCGCTTGAAGTACTCGAAGTGGACCCAGCTCCCGCACGGCTCCCAGCCGTCCGGGGCGAGGCGGGCGGCGAGGGCGGCGCGGCGGCCGGGGAGGACGGTCTCGCGGCGGTACTCCCAGCGCTGCGGGCGGTCGGGGTCGCGGCGGCTGACGAACCGGCCGGCGCCGTCGACGCGCTCGACCTCCCAGCCCTCGTCGCCGAAGCGGTTCAGCATGCGCCGGTCCTGGAAGGCGTCGGCCGTCCAGCGCCAGGTCTCGTCGGACGGCCCGGGCTCCGCGGCGGCCTCGGCCGGGTGCAGGACGGCGGCGAACTCGGCGGCGGGGCCGAACTCGTCCTCGGGGTCGGTTCCGGAGTCGGCGACGTGAGCGGCGAGGTCGTGGACGGTGGCGGCGGCCTCGTCGTCGGGGACGCCGGCGGCGCGGAGGCGGGCGGCCAGCTCGTCGAAGTAGGCGGTCATCGGGTGCCCCTGGCGAGGACGTCGCGGACCGACTCGTCGAACGCGAGCCACAGCCGCGACTGCTCGGCGAGCGTCGCGCGTCCCTCGTCGGTCAGGTGGTAGTAGCGGCGGCCGGGGCCGCGGTCGGCGACGCGGAACTCGGCGGAGACGAGCCCGGCCTCCTCCAGGCGGTTCAGCACCGGGTAGAGGGTGCCGCCCTTGATCTGCCCGAGCCCGGCCTCGGCGAGCCGCTTGGCGATCTCGTAGCCGTAGCTCTCGCCGTGCGTGAGGCTGGCGAGCACGAGCAGGTCGAGCACGCCCTTGAGCCAGCTCGCGCGGCGGTCTGCGGCCATGGGGTTCATCTTCGTCGCGATCCAGGTAGTCATGCAACCTAGCTCGCGGCGGCGGCGGTGCGGCGGGAGGCGATGGAGGGCAGGACGACCAGGGCCATGACGTCGATGAAGACGTGCACGGTGATCGGGAGGGCGAGGCTGCCGGTCGTCAGGTACAGGTACGTGAGGGAGTAGCCCGCGACCGCGGTCAGGAGCATGCCGCGCAGCCCCTGGTAGGCGTGGCCGAGGACGAACAGGGCGAGGGCCAGGGCGGCGGCCGCCTTGGGGTCGAGGCCGAGGACGCCGACGCCGAGGGCGATGAGCAGGCCGCGGTAGACGATCTCCTCGCCGACGCCGGCCGTCACCGCCATGGCGAGCGCCCAGCCGCGCTCGGCGGCGGTGCGGGGGTGCATGGCGGCCAGGGCCGGCTGCGCGGGGGCGCCGCCGCGGAAGCGGGTCGCCGCGGCGATGAGCGTCACCGCGAGGGCCGCCCCGGCGATCATCCCGAGGGTCGTGGAGGGGTCGGCGGGGAGGCGAAGGCCCAGGTCGGACGGGACGACGCCGGGCGAGACGGCGAGGACGGCCAGGGCCGCCGCGGTGGACGCCCACGCGCAGGCGATCCAGACGCGGAACATGCGGGTGAGGGCCTTCGGGTCGGTGTCGCGCCGCCGCGTCATGCGCTCGTGGGTGCGTTTCCCGACCAGGCCCTCGGCGAGCACGTACCCGAGGAGCGGGACGGACAGGGCGAGGCCCAGGGTCGAGAAGTCCGGCGAGATCTGCATGACGCCTCCGTTCGGATCGACTGAACGATCTAAACCGTACGGCAACCTAGTTAGGAATACAATCTATGTAGGCGCACGTGATCCGTGGCGGCGGGGCGGCAGATTGGAGGGGGACTCCGGAATACCCCCGAAGTTCTTGCAGTTAGAAGTAATGTCGCAACGCCCGTAAAGCGGGTATCAGCCCATAAAACAGACATCAGGAGGTCTTCCGTGCTCAGCAGCATCCCCAGGCACCGGCCCAGCGCCGAACGCCGGCCGGTCAAGTCCACGTCCCTGCGCGCCCTCGCGGTCGCCGCCCGCCTCGAACGACACCACGCCCCGGAGGGCCCACCGGGCGGCGAGCCCGGCCGGGCGGAGGCCCGCCCCGCGCGGCGGACGCCCGACCCGGCCTGACCCGGCATCCGGCGGCCCCCGCGGGAATCCGCGGGGGCCTCGCCGTGTCCGCCCGGGGCCGTGCACCGCGGGGACCCGATCGTCCGCTTCCGGGGCGGCGTACCATCATCTGCTCGTAGTCTTTCCGACATGACCGGAACGACGGGGGAGCGAGTGGCGTGACGGACAGGACGATGCCGGACGCCCATCCGCTGCGATCGGGGGATCCGCGGCGGGTGGGCGGGTACGAGGTCCTCGGCCGGCTGGGCGAGGGCGGGCAGGGCGCCGTCTTCCTGGGACGTCCGGAGGGCGCGACCGCCGCCGCCGACCACGTCGCCATCAAGCTCCTGCACGGTGGCCTCACAGGGGACGACTCGGCGCGCGCGCGGTTCATCCGTGAACTCGAGGTCGCGAAACGGGTCGCCCGATTCTGTACAGCGCAGGTTCTGGACGCGGACGTCCTGGGCGACCAGCCGTACATCATCAGCGAGTACGTCCCGGGTCTGTCGCTGCACCGGGTGGTGCAAGAGGAGGGGCCGCGCCGGGGCGGCGCCCTGGAGCGGCTCGCCATCAGCACGCTGACCGCGCTCACCGCGATCCACCAGGCCGGGATCGTGCACCGCGACTTCAAGCCGCACAACGTGATGATGGGACCGGACGGTCCCCGCGTCATCGACTTCGGGGTGGCGCGCGCGCTCAGCACGGCCGGTGAGACACAGAACGTCGGGACGCCCGCCTACATGGCGCCGGAGAACTTCACCGGCGCACAGATCGGCCCGGCCGTGGACATGTTCGCGTGGGGCACCACGATGGTGTTCGCCGCGACCGGACGTCCCGCGTTCGGCAACGACGAGCTGGCCACGGTCATGCACCGGATCCTGACCGGCGAACCGGATCTCGGCGACCTGCCGAGCCCGCTCCGCGAGCTGGTCGTGGCGTGCCTCGACAAGGACCCGGCGCGGCGGCCCAGCGCCCGGACGGCGCAGGAGCGCCTCGTCGGCGCGGCCAGCGGGGCGGCGCCGGACGCGGCGCCCCCGCCGCTCCCGGCCTTCCCCGGCCCGCAGGCGTCCGGGCCGCAGGCCGCGGGACCGTACTCGACGAACCCGCTCCCCGCGGGCCCCGCTCCGGCGGGCGCGCAGCCGTCCGGCCCGTACCCCGCCGGCCCGCAGGGCCGTCCGGCCGACCGGGCCACCGACCCGAGGCACGCCGGGACGGCGCCGCAGCCGGACCCGTTCGGCGGCATGACGCCGCAGCCGGGCGCCGCGTACCCGGGCCCGCACGTCCCGCACGTCCCGCACGGCGCGGACGGGCGGCAAGT